>JBILYL010000216.1:0-5147 GCA_044377775.1 Bacteroidia bacterium | reverse complement strand
CGCGCCATTCAAAAAACAATCTTTTTCGGTGACACTTCCAACCGTTCTGAACTTAACATACGAAACAAAGTTCAGCAGTCATTTTGAGATGACCGAAGGAATTCGTTATGTATTCAACGGCAACTATCATTTATTAGGATACCTAAAAGGTAATTTTATTTTCAATCCTAAGCTTGCCGTTTCCGCAACGGTTGGTTATGGTGGTTATGGCAAGTTTAACTATGGCATAGGCGCATTTGCCAATTTAGGAAAGGGAATCATCATCTATGCCGGAAGCAATAATTTAGAAGGCTTTATCGCTCCGAAAAAAGCATTGGGACAATCAGCATACATTTCACTTATTAAAAATTTCAAATAAACATTATGTCATTAAACAACATTCCGAATTTAAAACATTTAGACACGAACAACTTTTTTTTAATTGCCGGCCCTTGTGCTGTTGAAACGGAAGAAATTTGTTTTGAGATCGCAGAGAAAGTAAAATCAGTAACCGACAAACTTGGCATCCCTTATATCTTCAAGGCATCCTTCAAAAAAGCAAACCGTTCACGCCTGGATTCGTTTACCGGAATTGGTGATGAGAAAGGATTGGAGATCATCGCAAAAGTTGGAAAGCACTACAATTTACCAACCCTGACAGATATTCACACACACGAAGATGCAGCAATGGCTGCTGCTTATGTTGATGTACTCCAGATCCCTGCATTCTTATGCCGGCAAACCGATCTGCTGGTTGCCGCAGCAAAAACTGGCAAACATGTAAACATTAAAAAAGGACAATTCCTTTCTGCAGAATCAATGAAATTTGCAGTAGACAAAGTTAGAGAATCGGGAAATTCAAACATCATGCTTACCGAGCGTGGAACGTTTTTAGGCTATCAGGATCTGGTTGTTGATTTCAGAGGTATTCCGGAAATGCAAAAAAACAATGTTCCGGTTGTCATGGACATCACCCACTCTTTACAACAGCCGAATCAAACAAGTGGCGTTACAGGGGGAAGACCTGATTTAATAGGAACAATCGCGAAAGCGGCAATAGCAGTTGGTGCAGATGGAATATTTTTAGAAACACATCCGAATCCTGCAAAAGCAAAATCAGATGGAGCAAATATGCTTCACCTCGATCATTTTGAAAAATTAATGAACGATCTGATAAAAATCAGAAGAGCGATCTTATAATCATATGATACAAAATTTAAAAAGAAACACCGTTCTAGTTGTTGCGATGATCTTGTCGTGTTCAACGTTTGCGCAGGTTAAGTTTGAGAAGGTATACGGAAGCACTGGATATGATTATGGATATTCTGTTACACAAATGTATGATACAGGTTATGCAATTGTAGGAACAACGACAAGTTTCGGAAGTGGCAGCTCGGATATGTATTTATTGAGAACTAATTCTTTGGGAGTTCCAATCGGACAAAAAACATTTGGTGGAATTAATATTGATCAAGCCTATTCAGTGAAATCAACCATTGATAGTGGATTAGTAATTGCAGGATATACAAATAGTTTTGGTTTCGGTGGTTATGATATGTATGTTATTAAAACGGATAAAAATTGCGATACAATTTGGACAAAAACATATGGAGGAACGAATTGGGATTTTGCATATTCTATTGAGCAAACAGCTGACAGTGGTTACATTATTGCTGGAGGAACATACAGCATTGGTAACGGAAGCGAGGATATGTATTTAGTAAAAACAACATCAGCTGGCGATACTCTTTGGACAAAAACATTCGGAGGACCGAATGATGATGAAGCAAAAAGTGTAAAACAAACATCGGATGGTGGATATATCCTTACCGGATTTTCAAAAAGTTTTGGAGATCTAAATGGAGACATTTTTGTTGTTAAGACGGATAACATGGGAAATATGTTGTGGACATATAAATACCAAGGCTTGTTGGATGACTTTTCTTATGATGTATTGGAAGATAATACAGGTGCTGGATATATTATTGGTGGAGAAACCAAATCTTTTGCATTAGGTTTTCAAGGAATAATAATCAGATTAAATACAAGTGGATCTTTAATTGTAGCTAGTACAATTTATGGTGCTTCTGCAAATGACGGAATAAATGCTATAACACAAACTGCAGACGGAAGATTTGCAACAATGGGTTACACCTTCAGTTATGGAGCTGGTGCATCTGATTTTGCTTTTTATCTTGAAAATCCAATTGGCACTTTTAATCGCTCCCTAACTTATGGAGGAATGATGGTTGATAAGGGATATTGTATCAAAAATACATTCGATGGTGGCTTTATTATTTGTGGAAGCGCACTTTCCTTTTCTACATTTGAACATATTTATTTAATTAAAACAGACAGTCTTGGCGTTTCGAGTGGAACGGTTGTAAATGTTCTCACTGGAATCAGTTCTTCATATTCCAACTCTTCAAATGATATAAATGTTTTTCCAAATCCAGCTAATGACGCTTTTTCAATTATTATCAATGAAAAAATTAAATCTGATTTTATTGTCACCATTTCTGACATTTTAGGTAAAACTGTTTGTTCAAAATCACTTGATGCACGCTCTGTTAATGAACCAATCTTGTTTAACACTGAGCAATTTCAAACAGGCGTATACTTAATAAATGTTTTTGCAGAAAACTATTCTGCAAACGAGAAATTGATAATTCATAAATAGTTTTAAAATGAATTTTTTAAAATCTAAAATATTTCTTTACTTACTATTTCCACTTTGCATTTTCCTAACTTTCAACAAACACAGTAAGGATAAAACAAAGTCTTATCACAGTGTTATTTGGGCCGATGCTGCTGGATATTATGTTTACAATCCAATGTGGTTTATATATGGCAATAATGCTTCTAATTTCCCTGACAGCATTGAGGTTCAAACAGGAAATGGATTTAAATTAAATACAGAAAAAAATAAAGTATTTACGAAATATCCTTGTGGTGTGGCTTTTCTACAAGCCCCATTTTTCCTCGTTAGTCATGCCCTTGCAGTGCCATTGGGTTATAAAGCAGATGGATTTTCTAGAATATATTCTTTAGGATTGTTTTTTGCTGGAATTTTTTATTGCTGCTTAGGATTGTTTTTTCTAAGCAAATTTTTGTCTCGCTATTTTTCGTCTGCAATTTCTATAGCCGCTCCTCTGCTATTTTTGGCTGGCACGAATTTATTTTATTACAGCATTGATGCTCCGGGAATGTCTCATGTTTATTCTTTCTTTTTATTTTGTGTGATTATTTATTTAAGTCCTATAATCATGACAAAGTCAAGTTTGAAAAACTATATACTCTTTTTTCTTTGTTTGTTTTTAGCTACACTAACTAGGCCTACAAATATTTTGATTGGTTTATTCCCTTTGATTTATTCACTTAATAGCAGAAATGAAATAATAGATAGAATAAAATTTATTTTATCACAAAAAATCACCCTTCTCATTTCAATTGCTTTAGGCCTGTCCGTATTCATTCCTCAATTGATTTATTGGCATACTACCACAGGTCATTTTTTTTACTACTCCTACAAAAATGAAGGATTCGAGTTCTTAACAAATCCAAAATTGTTAGAAGTGTGGTTTAGTTTTAACAATGGTTTATTTACCTATTCACCATTACTATTATTAGCAGTAATAGGAATTGTATTAATGATCAAAAACAAGAAACGCGAGGGTTATTTTTACGGTGGATTGTTTTTGTTAATCAGTTATATTTTTGCAAGTTGGTGGTGCTGGTGGTATGGCTGTTCGTTTGGGTCCAGAAGTTTCATTGAATATTATGCTATTTTAATTGTCCCATTTTGCTACTTCTTGGAACTATCAATGAAAAAAAAGCTTTCAAGAACGCTTGTTTTAGTAGTTATCAGTTTTTGCTGTTATTTGAATATGGATATGGAATATTACTACGATGGCTGCTTTTATGGGGAAACATGGGATTTTGCAAGCTATTTAAAGTTGCTCAATTCTTAAAGTTTTTTTAAATTTGTACCCATCGGCTAGGCTCTGGGTCACAACAATATTGTTAATGCATAATTTATAATTTTTTACTATGGGACGAGTATTTGAAAAGCGTAAGTATAAAATGTTTGCCCGCTATGATAAAATGGCGAAAGGCTTTACACGTATTGGGAAAGAGATTGCAATAGCGATCAAATTAGGCGGTGGCGATCCGGGTGGTAACTCACGTTTACGAGTGGCGATCCAGAATGCGAAAGGGTTAAATATGCCGAAAGTAAACATTGACGCTGCGATCAAACGTGCAACATCAAAAGATTCTTCAAATTTAGAAGAGGTTGTTTATGAAGGAAAAGGCCCTTATGGAGTAGCAATTTTGCTAGAGTGTGCAACAGATAATCCGACAAGAACAGTTGCTAATGTTCGAATGAACTTTAATAAATATGGCGGAGAACTTGGGAAAACAGGGTCTTTGGATTATTTATTTGATAGAAAAGGTGTATTCCGCATTAAGAATGAAAACATTGTTCTGGAAGAACTGGAGTTCGAATTGATTGATTTCGGGGCAGATGAGATAGAAAGCGATGAAGAAGAAATTGTAATTTACACTGCTTTCACAGATTTCGGAAACATGCAAAAAGCACTTGAATCAAAAAAATTCAACATCATCAGTTCAGAATTGGAACGCATTCCGAATTCAACGGTTGAACTGAACGATGAGCAAGTGGAAGAAGTAATGAAACTCGTTGGTAAATTAGAAGAGGATGATGATATCCAAACGGTTTATCACAATTTAAAATAAGCTTAAATTATATTTGCCGAAGCGGCACTGAGACGCAAAGAAATTTTTCTTTGCGTCTTTTGTTTTTTCACACATTTTATATGATTAAAGTTCAACAGATCTTGCAGGCCAACACATTGAAAAATAACCTAAATCAATAAGAATTTGCTTCTTATATCTTTCAAGAAGTCTTTCTGGTTCAAATTGTTCTCGATACGTTCCTGCGGAACACTCGAACTGACAAAACGTTAAGAGGAACACACATACTCAAATGTCAATCGAGTGCGACCGAAGGGAGCGTATCGTGCAAAAAAATACACTACTCTTCTAAATGATACAAAGTAAGTCCGGCAATGGGCGTTTCAGTAATCGTGTCGATATTTACACCTTTGTTTGCCGCAACAGCACGAAGAATATTACTGTAATAAAAT
>JBILYL010000214.1:0-5181 GCA_044377775.1 Bacteroidia bacterium | reverse complement strand
AGGCAACTCTTCAACCTTTAGAAAACGACCCTGAAATTGAAATTTATTACGAACAGATTGTTCCAAAGGTAAAATATCCATACCCATGGAAATATGTGGAATTTTTCGATATTTTTCCGGAAACGGTTCATGGAATTCCTTGCCAGCTAGAAGCTTTTTCTTTTGACCCGGACATTCATTACGACCTGATCATTCTGGCTTACCAACCATGGTTCCTTTCTGTTTGTGTTCCCATAAATTCTTTTTTACAAAGTCATGCAGCCAAAAAAGTATTGGCAAATAAACCTGTTATTACTGTAATTGCTTGCCGGAACATGTGGCTGATGGCACAAGAAAAAATGAAACGTAGTTTAATTGAAAGAAATGCCAAACTGGTAGGTAACATCACATTTGTAGACAAATCTGCAAACCTGATCAGCCTGATCACTGTTTTGGCATTTGTTCTCGGGGGCGTAAAAGATCGTTTTTTAGGCATTTTTCCAAAATATGGTGTAAAGGAAAGTGACCTTGAAAAAGCACCATCGTATGGGAAAATTATATCAAAACATTTTAAATCCAATTCATATTCGAGTTTACAACAATCTTTGAACGAAGAGCACGCGGTAACAATCAAGCCCAATCTAATGATAATGGAAGGCAGGGGAAAAATACTCTTTCCCATTTATGCGAACTATATCTCAAAAAAAGGAACCTCAGGAAGCAAAGAAAGAAGAACCCGCGTAATTATTTTCGGAATATTTCTTCCCACCGCTATTTTGATACTATCACCAATAATTACAATCTTTTCACGTTTAGCACCATTGATTTTCTCAAAAAAAATGAAAAAAGAAATGGATTACTTCAGCCAAAACACACTTCGCTAAAACCAAAAAAGGGAGAAAATAAGCAGTTTTTTTTCAAAAAAAGCAGCATAGTTTCCATTAAATTGATTAAATAACTTATTTTTGGCTTTTACTTTAAAATTGTGATTTATGAATGGGGCATTTTGCTGGTTAAAACAGCACCCGAAAAATGTTTTAATAAATTTATGGATAAAGCTGTATACATTAATCGAATTGCCAAATTTTTACCCGGAGAGCCGATAGGCAACGAAGATATTGAGGAATACCTTGGCTTTGTGGATGG
This sequence comes from Bacteroidia bacterium, assembly GCA_044377775.1. Classification (GTDB taxonomy): domain Bacteria; phylum Bacteroidota; class Bacteroidia; order 2-12-FULL-35-15; family 2-12-FULL-35-15; genus 2-12-FULL-35-15. Next base: position 4,056 of record JBILYL010000214.1, on the reverse strand, counting down.
TAAACGATCTCGCTCAAAGTCCATTGTACTCAGAAACAACAAAATTACCACACGCTACTATGCAAGAAATAAACAAGGGCAACACACACATACAAATGCCGAATTAACTGCAGAAGCAATCAGAGGACTTTGTACAGATGGCTTCAAGTTGGATGACATAGAATTACTCACAAGCGGAACAACATCACCCGATCAACTTTTGCCGGCTCACGGAATAATGGTTCACGGTTTATTAAAATCAAGACCCATCGAAACCATCTCTTTTGCAGGTTCTTGCTGCTCAGGAATGAATGCGCTTAAATACGCCTATATGTCGATCATTTCCGGCAATACAAACAATGCTGTGACAACAGGATCTGAAAAATTATCATCATGGATGTCAGCTCAGTCATTTGAAGAGGAAGCACAAAAGTTAAAAGAATTGGAAAATAACCCAATCCTCTCTTTCGAAAAAGATTTCTTGCGTTGGATGTTGTCAGATGGTGCTGCTGCTGCTTTGTTGAGTAACAAACCTAATCCGACAGGTATTTCATTAAAGATTGAGTGGTTGGAAATATGCTCGTTTGCCAATGAGGTTGAAACATGTATGTATGCAGCTGCTGAAAAAGATGAAGCGGGCAACTTACACGGATGGAGCGAATATGCTCCGAAAGAATGGTTAGAAAAATCTATCTTTTCACTCAAACAGGATACCCGCTTATTAGACAAAAATATTGCTCGCTTGGGAATATCAAAACTTGCAAGCATATTGAAAAAACATAAGATCGACCATAAAAATATCGATTGGTATTTACCACACATTTCATCTGAATATTTCAGATCAAAAGTGGATGATGAAATGGTTGTTCATAACATACAGATTCCTCAGGAAAAATGGTTCATCAATCTGACAAGAGTCGGAAATGTAGGTTCTGCATCTATATTTTTGGCCATCGAAGAATTAATGAACTCAGGGAAATTGATAAAAGGGCAGCAAATTGTCTTGATCGTTCCTGAAAGTGCCCGATTCTCCTTTGCTTATTCATTATTAAAGGTTGTATAGATGACACAAGTATTAGAAACTCCAATTATCGAAGGGGCAGAAGTTTCTGCATTGCTTCCTCAGAAACCGCCCATGGAAATGGTGGATAAATTGTGGTTTCATGATGATACTTACTCCATCTCAGGATTACTAGTGAAAGAGGATAATATTTTTTGTAAAAACGGATTCTTATGTGAACCGGGATTAATGGAAAACATTGCTCAAACAGCCGGACTCCGCTTAGGTTATATTGTTTACCAGCAGCAAAAAAACGGAGAAGTGATAAAGCCTCCTTTGGGGTATATCGGTGCGATCAAAAATCTGATCATTCACCAGCTTCCCCCTATTGGCGCAGAATTAAAAACAGAAATATTTGTTCAGGCGGTTGTTTTTGAAGTTACGCTCATTTCAGCGAAAAGCTCAATGAACGGTGAACCCGTTGCGAGTTGCGAGATGAAAATATTTTTGAAAAAAGATTAGCAAACGGCAATAAATTTCAAATTCATCAATTCTTTTTTTTTTCAATAAATTCATCGAGAAACATCATTAGAATACACTTTATGAACCTTTTTTTTACTTTAAAATAATTACAGTCGAATGAATGCCAATGCTGCAATTGAAGTAAAAAATCTACTAAAAACATACAAAGGTGCAACTGTTCCTGCTGTAAATGCAATTTCCTTTACAATCGAGAAAGGCAGTATTTTCGGATTGCTTGGACCGAATGGTGCCGGTAAAACAACAACTATTTCCATACTTTGCGGATTAAGTAAAGCCACAAGTGGCGATGCTACACTGATGGGTTTATCTTTGAAGAAACAACTTGCAGAGATCAAGAAACTTATTGGTGTGGTCCCACAGGAAATTGCCCTCTACCCTTCTCTGACAGCTTTTGAAAACCTTCGCTACATCGGAAACATGTACGGATTAAGAGGCGCTAATCTTAGAAAAAAAATAAAGGATAATTTAGAAGTTGTCGGGTTATCTGAATTTGCTGACAAACAAATTGATACATTTTCAGGAGGCATGAAGCGTAGAATAAATTTAGTAGCAGGGATTTTACATGAACCAAAAATTTTATTCTTAGATGAACCAACAGTTGGAGTAGATGTTCAATCGAGAAATCTTATTACCGAACATTTGCATCAATTGAATAATGCCGGTTGTACCATTATTTACACGTCACATTTAATGGAAGAAGCGGAGAATTTATGCACCGCAATAGCGATTATTGACCACGGGCAAATAATTGCAATAGGTGAACCGAAGGCCTTAATAAAAGAACATTCAACAGGTAATCTGGAGCAATTATTTTTAAAATTGACAGGTAAAAAACTGCGCGACTAGCGAACATATGTTACGTTTATATTCGACCATACAAAAAGAAATATTAATTCTGCTTCGTGACAGAGGTGGCCTGATCATAATGTTTATAATGCCAATGGCAATGATTACGCTAATGGCATTGATCCAGGATGCTCCTTTTCGTGATTACCAGGAAATGAGAATCCCATTGTTATTGGTAAATAACGATAAAGGTAGTTTAGGAAGCACGATTGATTCCGGTCTGAAAGAATCAAAAATATTTGAGATCATCAACCTCCAGCTTGATAAGGATGTTGTAAAACAAAAAATGAAATCGGGCGATTATGAAATTGCTATCATCATTCCTGCCGGAGCAAGTGCCATGCTAAATTCTAAGATAAGTAACTTTGTCACAAAAAAGCTCAATGAAGCAGGATTTTCGGATTCTGCTGCAATAACAAAAACCGACTTGAATCAGGAATTGAATCTGGAGATCCTGTTTTCACCTGAAACAAAAAAATCATTTAAGGCTTCCATCTTAAGTACATTGAAACAAGCAACATCAAAAATTGAAACACAAACATTGCTGGAACTTTTCAACAAGGAACTCAAGCAAGAAGATGAGGCGGGATCCGAAAAAACAGAGTCAATGAGGGATTTTGTAAATTTCAGAGAAATCAATACGGTTGAAACACCTGCGGAAGCATTAAAATTAAATTCGGTGCAGCACAACGTTCCGGCATGGACCATTTTCGGAATGTTTTTCATTGTTATTTCTATGTCGGGTAGTATCATAAAAGAAAGAGATGAAGGAAGTTATACTCGTATTCTTACGATGCCGGGCTTATATATCACGATTTTGGCCGGTAAAATTGCAGCCTATTTATTAATTTGTCTGATTCAATGTTTTTTGATGCTGATGGTCGGAATTTACATACTTCCTCAGTTTGGCTTGCCTCAACTGGTTATCGGGAATAGCATTCAGGCAATTTCAATTGTAGCAATCACAGCAGGTTTGGCTGCAACCGGGTATGGTGTGTTGGTAGGAACGATCTTTAAGACACATCAGCAGGCATCTACCTTTGGTGCTATTTCTGTCGTAATTTTGGCCGCTTTAGGCGGAATTTGGGTTCCTGTATTTGTAATGCCGGAATCACTCAAAATATTTGCTGAATTTTCTCCTTTGTATTGGGGCTTAAGTGCATTCCACAAATTATTTTTAAATGAAGGAACGATTCAAAGCATACTGCCATACGCCTATAAACTATTGTTATTCTTTGTTTTTACCCTAAGTTTTGCATTTCTGTATAATAAGAATAATCGCAGCTGAAAAAATTAAAAAACAATTCCACAATTTGATTGTTCTACTCAAGATTATTCATTAAAATTTAATACTTTAGTACCTCGATAAAACAGATGGAAACCTTGCCAGAAAAGAAAAAAACAGAAATACACACTTTAACGAACACTACAATTGTTCCCGTACGCTTTAGTGAAGTTGATGCTCTGGGTATTGTTTGGCATGGTCATTATCTGAAATTTTTCGAAGATGGACGGGAATCTTTTGGACGACAGTTCGAACTAGGCTATCTGGATGTTTACAAATTTAAATTTGCAACACCTCTCATCAAGATCAATGTTGATTTCAAAAAAACGGTGAAATATGGTGACCATGTTAAAATCATCACCACATTTATCCATTCACCAGCTGCAAAAATAATTTTTAGATA
>JBILYL010000213.1:0-5196 GCA_044377775.1 Bacteroidia bacterium | reverse complement strand
TTTCAGTTCGGCAAATGTTTTTTCGAAGGCCTTTTCAATCGTAAATCCATCGCTCACACGTGTCACAATTTTTGTTGCAACTGCTGTGCTAACAATGTCCTCTCCGATTCCAGTACAACTTACTCCACAAAAAGAGTTCGCATAGTTACCTGCTGCAGTTGCTGAGTCGGAAATTCTTCCGGGAATTTCAAATCCTTTTCCTCCGGTTGATGTTGCTGCAGCGATATTCCCTTTTTGATCAAATGCTACACACCCAACTGTCCCCAGTGATTTACTCCCTGTTTTTGCTTCGTATTCTTTTCTTCGCTGGGGGATCTCCGGATTGAAAAATTCAAAATTGTTTGCTCGTGCAAAATTTGTCGCTCCTTCACCGCCAAGTACACGGTCTTCTGTAGGAAATAATTTTTCGGCAACACGAATGGGATTTTTTACATTTTCAATATTGATGACGCCACTGAATTTTGTACTGGCACCATCCATCATCGATGCACTCATTCTTATTTTTCCGTCACTTTGAATTTGTGAGCCGATTCCTGCATTGAACAGTTCATCGTTTTCCAGTTGTTCAACAGCATGCGCTACTGTTTCTAAAGCGGTATGCGTCTTTAAATAATCATACGAATTTTTAACAACATGTCTTAAAGCATTTTGTTTCGCAATTTTTGTTTCTAAACTTTGCGATGACTCACTAAAAAAACCTCCGTGTATGATTATTTTCATTTTATTAAAATTTTAGGCTAATTGCTTATCGTGTATCGTCATTTCGTGCTTATCTAAATCGTAATGATCGTACTGACTCATCACATGCACAACTAAATTTTTGATTGAAATCGGTGTTCCCATTTCTACCTGAGTAAGATTCGTGTCTTTAATATGACGACCATCCACTAAAATGATCAGCCCCGAACCAATAGCTTCCATTGAGTTTCCGTTGGTAATTAAAAATCCGGTGTCTTCTCCGAGTCCGATTCCCAATGTGCGGGGATTGCTTACTACTGCCTGAAATAATCTGCCGATCCGCCCTCTGTGAACAAAGTGTGTATCAATTACAACGTGATCGATGAGTCCAAGACCGCTTGTTATTTTCACCTCGCCTTTAAGCAATGCTTCACTGCTCGATCCCTGATAGATCATGCTGTTTGAAGCAGCCGCTGCACCTGCAGATGTTCCCGCAAAAATGAAATCTTCATTGCTATATTTCGCTAACATAAGATCGTGAATAGGTGTTCCACCAAGAATAGACGTTAATCGCAACTGGTCTCCACCGGTAAACAAAACTACATCCGCTTTTCTGATACGCTCGATGTTTTCCTCTGATAATGCTTCTTCACGTTTTTCAATGTGTAATACATGTACATTTTTAGCACCAAGATATTCCATTGCCTTCGCATATTCAGGACCCACATCTTTTGGGATCTTGGACGCTGTGGTGATAATTTCTATGTGTGAATTCTCTTTGTGTTTGGATTCAATTATCAGACGTTTTAAGATACCTGTTTCAAAGAAGTTTAAGTTTTTTTCAACTTGTTTGTCGAAATTCTTTTCTGTGAAACTGCCCTTGTCAACAGCTCCTCCGATTACAATCAGTTTTCCTTTTGGATTCATTTCTAATTAATTAGTTATAAAGTATGAAATGGAATAGGCCAGCGAATCTTTTCCAGTATTAATCTGCTTCAAATGAGTGGCCATTTCGTAATTATAAAAGTAACTTTTAAAACAATATCTTAATGTCTATTTAACTATTATTTATTAAAAGCCGATTGTGTATTATAATCTCTTCAATTGGGAATTTTTCTTTGATTTTTAAAAAAATACTTCTACATTACATCGCTTTGTTACTAATGATATGAAACAGAAAGCCATTCTCTAAAACCACAATTAATTCTTCTTTAATATGAAAATACTTAGTATTCAAGCTCTACGCGGACCCAATATTTGGAGTGTCAGACGAAAAAAACTTATTCAGATGAGATTGGATCTGGAAGATTTAGAAGCACTTCCTACAAATAAGATCAATGGGTTCAGAGAACGCTTGGAAGCGATGTTTCCTACCATGATTGAACACCGTTGTTCGGAAGAAGTTAGAGGTGGTTTTTTTCAACGTATCGAACGCGGAACATGGATGGGGCACGTGATTGAACACATTGCTCTTGAAACACAATCCTTGGCCGGAATGGAAACGGGTTTTGGCAGAACACGCGAAACGAAGACTCCCGGAATTTATAATGTTGTTTTTAGTTATGTTGAGGAAAAAGTAGGACTTTTTGCTGCCGAATCTGCTGTCTTGATCGCGCAAGCATTAGTTAACAACGAAGCATATGATCTGCAAGCTGATCTGAAAAAAATGCGGGAGATCCGCGAAGATGTTCGCCTTGGACCAAGTACCGGAAGCATCGTTGATGAAGCGGTTGCCCGTGATATTCCCTGGATTCGTCTGGGAACAAATTCATTGGTGCAGTTAGGTTATGGTGTTAATCAAATGCGTTTTCAGGCAACTATTACCTGCAAAACCAGCAGTATCGCAGTTGACATTGCATGTAATAAAGAACAAACAAAACAAATGTTGGATGCCGCTTCTATACCTGTAGCAAAAGGAGATATTTGTGTGGATGAGGAGGATCTTGAAATTACAATCAAGCGAATCGGTTATCCGATTGTATTAAAACCATTGGATGGAAATCATGGAAAAGGAGTTTCAATAAATGTAAATAAATGGGAAGATGCCGTTGCGGGATTAGTGTTCGCGCAAAAATATTCCCGTAAAGTAATTGTTGAACGATTTGTTACCGGATTTGATTTTCGGATGTTGGTCATTGATAATAAATTGGTTGCTGCTGCACAACGCGTTCCTGCAAATATTATAGGGGATGGGAAACACACCGTTCAGCAGCTTATCGATGAAACGAACAAAGATCCGCGCAGAGGTTATGGTCACGAAAATGTATTGACGGAGATTTCTGTTGACAGAGATACGATGGATCTGTTGGAAAAGAAAAATTATACTCTTGAAACAATTCCTCCGGATAAAGAAGTTGTTTATCTGAAGTCAACCGCTAACCTTAGTACAGGCGGAACATCCATTGATGTGACGGATATGGTGCATCCTGAAAATATATTTTTGGCGGAACGGATCTCCCGTGTTATCGGACTTGATGTTTGTGGAATTGACATCATGGCCAAAAATCTTACCCAATCATTAAAAGAAAATGGTGGTGTTGTTTTAGAAGTAAATGCCGCTCCGGGATTCCGTATGCATTTAGCTCCTTCCGAAGGATTGCCAAGAAACGTTGCCGCTCCTGTAATTGATATGCTTTATCCATTAGGAAAGCCTTCACGTATTCCAATCATTGCCGTTACCGGTACAAACGGAAAAACGACAACCACCCGATTGATTGCACACATTGTAAAAAACAATGGTTATAAAGTAGGCTTCACTACTTCTGATGGTATTTATGTTCAGAATCATATGCTTGAAAAAGGGGATACTACCGGACCGATGAGTACTGAATTTATTTTGAAAGATCCTACTGTTGAATTTGCTGTTCTGGAAACTGCACGTGGAGGGATTCTTCGATCTGGTTTAGGATTCAGCAGATGCGACATCGGAATCATTACGAACATTCAGGAAGATCATTTAGGTATTGCTGATATCAACGATCTGAAAGATTTAGCGCGTGTAAAAGCTGTTGTCGTTAATAGTGTGAAAAAAGATGGTTGGGCGGTATTAAATGCCGAAGATGTTAATTGTGTAGAAATTGCTGCTGGTCTTGATTGTAAGATCGCTTATTTCAGTATGAATGAGCATTGTGATGTGATTGTAAATCATTGCAGAAAAGGAGGAATTGCGGCTATCTATGAAAATGGATACATCACCATTAAAAAGGGAGACTGGAAGATGCGTGTGGAGAAAGCAACTCACGTTCCGCTTACACTAAACGGTAAAGCAAAGTTCATGATCGCAAATGTACTTGCAGCTACGCTAGCGAGTTATTTGTGGGGATTTAAAACCGAAGACATTAAACTTTCCCTGGCAACATTCATTCCAAGCGCGGCACAAACTCCTGGCAGAATGAATATTTTCGATTTCAAAAAATTTAAAGTGATGATCGATTTTGCCCATAATCCTTCCGGATATTTAGGAATTGAAGACTTTCTTCAAAGCGTTAACTCAACTCACAAAATTGGTATTATAGCCGGTGTTGGAGACAGACGTGATGCGGATATTAAAGATTGTGCAACGATTGCCGCAAGAATGTTTGATCATATCATCATTCGTCAGGAAAAACATTTACGCGGCAGAACAGAAGAGGAGATCATCAACTTGATTATTGAAGGAATTACTTCTGTTAACAAAAAAGTTACGTATGAAATTATTCCGAAAGAAACAGATGCCATCAAACATGCTATTAATATCGCGAAGGATGGAACATTTATTACTGCCTTAAGTGATGTGATCACAAATGCTATTGAAGTAGTTCAGCAGCATCTGGATAAAGAAGTTGAGGAGGATGTTCTTTAGTTATTCTCTTAGTTAGATTGTGTGATTTTTGAATTGAAGCAAGACGGGATGTCTTCCTCTCTCTCATTATGTTTTTTAAATCGTAGTATGCTGATTCTTCCTTTTCGGTAATTCGTCAATGTGAGTAAGTGTATTTGTTTTTTAAAATTCACTTGAAACGTTAATGTTAACTTTCAATGTCGTCATTTTCAAAACAGTTGAATTGCGATATTGATTTGTGTATCATCGTCAACGTATTTTCTTGTATTTTCAAGATGTTTTTTAGATGACCATATTAATAATATTGACCGTTACCCAAAATTCAAATCACCAGGGGTGATCGTCAACTATTTTTTTGATATTTTTAAAATTCTTCTTTTAAGTTTTTTCAAATTCGGTAACAATTTTTTTCGTTTCAATATATTACGATAAATATTTTGATTGCAACTCACAAGGCACTAAATATTGAACTTTCAGTTGAATCAACTGGCTTACTTTTAATACTCTCCGGTTTTTTTATGTTTCGTTTTCCTTTCAGCGATCTTTCTCACATACATAATTTATTTTTCAAATAAGTCCAAAACTAATTTCCTTCTTTTTTAATATTCAATAGAATGCTTTTATTATAAGTCTGCAAATAACACGTCCCTTTTTTCCTTCAAAATGATGCACTTTCATTTTATCGCATTTCATTAAAT
>JBILYL010000212.1:0-5222 GCA_044377775.1 Bacteroidia bacterium | reverse complement strand
TTATTGACAGCTCATACAAAGGTATTTATGTAATTGGAGAAAAAATTAAACGCGATGCCAATCGTGTTAATATTGCTAAATTAACCGCTGCTGATACAACTGGCGATGACTTAACAGGTGGTTACATTCTTCAACAAAATTATTGGAACGCAAGTAACAGTTTTCAATCTAATTATTCTCCTATAGACCATCCCGGTTTTGATGTTCACTTTGTGTATGAATATCCTGATGCGGCTACCATTCAAGCTGCACAAAAGACCTACATTGCTTCCTATATTGACAGCCTTGAAACAGCACTTTATAGTACTAATTTTGCCGATCCCTTAACAGGATACAGAAAATATTTGGATGTAAATTCCTTTATTGATTATTTTCTTGTCAATGAGTTAGCGAGAAGTGCAGATGGGTTTAAAAAGAGTGTTTTTTTTCATAAAGATAAATATTCAAACGGTGGTAAACTTAAAGCAGGACCCGTATGGGACTTCGACTGGGCATGGAAAAACATGGCTGGTGTTTGTTCCTACTTCGAAGGATATTCAGGAGCCGGTTGGGCGCATCAAATCAATGATTGCTTTACTGATAATTATTCAACAGGTTGGTATATTCGTTTGTTGCAAGATAGCACATTTAGCAACGAACTTCGCTGTAAATACGAAAACTACAGACAAACGATGTTAGATACAACAAATCTTTTCTCATACATTGATAGCATAAGAACGCTTGTTCAAAATGCACAGGTAAGACATTTTCAAAAATGGCCAATACTTGGAATGAGCGGACCCGCGCCCGATTTCGGACCTGTTGCCACCACTTACAATGCAGAATTAGATTCTCTAAAAAATTGGATTAGCATTAGATTGCAATGGCTTGATGCAAATATTCCCGGGCATTGCGCTACAATAGGTGTAACAGAGACGGATTTATCCACTACCTTGAATTGTTATCCTAATCCTGCAAATGATTACTTCAATATTAATTATTTCTTGCCATCAACAACGAAAATATCCGTTCGTTTGTTTAATTATTTAGGTTCAGAAGTTTTGTCAACCACGCCAATAATAAATATCCCCGGGCATCATTCACTAAAACTCGAAACCCAAACTCTTTCAAATGGCGTTTACATTTTAAATTTTGAGATAGGGAAAAATATTTTATCAAAAAAAATAATTATCCTGAAATAATAGTTTTTCCCATGACCGCAAAACTCAGGCGACACCATCACTAAATTTAACAACCTCTTGTGCGAACCTCAAACAGTTGTTCCTTGCAAGAGCAAAAGCATAAAATGGAAATTTCACAACATCAGCCCCTGAAAGATCGGAAATTTCAGACCTCCCTTTTAAACAGCGGAAAGCTCTTTAAAACCAATATCTTTAGGTAATATTTGCTGGGGGCAATTTTTTTCGATCAAATGGGGTCTCGCTTGGCGAGATTTCCGCCTCCAAAACTTTCTTCAACATATTTAATGCAGCATTTGCCGTCTTTTGAATGTTGCGTTCGCGGTTATTCCCAAACAAGAATTTTTCGGAGATCACTTTTGTCGGTGTCGCAACCGCAACCCAAACGGTTCCTACAGGTTTTTCTTCTGTTCCGCCCCCTGGACCGGCAATACCGGAAGCAGAGATAGAATAGTCGGTTTTATATTTTACTCGAATGGCTTTTGCCATTTGCTCAACTACTTGCTGACTCACTGCACCGTGCTTTTCAATTACATCATGTGCTACACCCAATTCCGTTTCTTTGATCTCATAAGCATACGAAATAACGGATCCTATGTAATAATCAGAGCTTCCTGCTACTTTGGTAAGCAAATGAGAAATGTATCCTCCAGTGCAGCTTTCTGCCGTTGAAATGGTTTTGTGTTGATCACGTAATAAATTCCCCACCATCATCTCTAAGCTTTCCTTTTCTTCGCCAAATAGTTCATAACCATAAATGTATTCGGAAATAATTGCTTTCAATTCATCAATTTTATGATCAACATTCTTTATCAGAATCGATTCGTCTTCACCTTTTGTACTCAAGCGTAACCGCACCATTCCGGGTGCAGGTAAGTATGCCAATTTTATATCTACAGCCGCTAAACTGTCTTCCCAATCAGAGATCAGTTCAGAAAGTGAGGACTCCCCTATTCCTTGCGTTAAAACCGTTTTGTGAAAAATAGAAGGAAATTGGAAACGCTCTTTTAATTTCGGCACCACCTGATCTTTCATCAGGGCTTTCATTTCATAAGGAACACCAGGCATAGAAACATAGATCTTTCCATCCACATCGAACCACATGCAAGGCGCTGTTCCATTGTAATTATGAATTACTTCACAGTTGGCCGGTACTTCTGCTTGCAAGCGATTCAAAGGAGTTACTTCTTTTCCGTAGGTAGCAAAAATATTCACTACATCCTGGTAGGCTCCTTCATCAAAACGCATGGTGGTTTTAAAGTACTCACACATTGTTTTTTTTGTGATATCGTCTTTGGTCGGACCTAATCCTCCGGTGATCAGAATAATGTCGGCACGCGATCTCGCTTCATCCAATGCTTTTAAAATGTGCTCACGGTTATCAGAAACAGATGAGATCTGCTTCACACTCATACCGTTCATGTTCAACAACTGCCCAATATAAGCGGAATTGGTATCAACGATCTGACCAATTAAAATTTCATCGCCAATGGTTATAATTTCTACGATTCCCACTATTTATAATTTTTAATTTATAAAATCAACACATTAGCACATTACCGAATCATCAACTCTTTTCATAATGTTCTCGATACATTTATTTCGCTTACGCTCAATAAACACTCGAACTGACATTAACCCTAATCAACTAATTCATCACCTTCATTTCATCCAACAAATATCCTGCTCCGGCAAACGTATCGATCAGAAATGTTCTCGATACATTTATTTCGCTTACGCTCAATAAACACTCGAACTGACATTAACCTAATCAACTAATTCATCACCTTCATTTCATCCAACAAATATCCTGCTCCGTCAAACGTATCGATCAGAAATGTTCTCGATACATTTATTTCGCTTACGCTCAATAAACACTCGAACTGACATTATCCTAATAACCTACTTCACCAACTTCATTTCATTCAACAAATACCCGGCTCCGGCAAACTTATCGATTACAAAAAGTGTAAAACGCACATCTAGCACAATGTTTCTCACTTGGTCGGGATTAAAGAAAATATCACTCATGGTCCCCTCCCAGTTTCTGTCGAAGTTCGTTCCGATCAACTGTCCTTCACCATTAAAAACAGGACTTCCTGAATTCCCACCCGTTGTGTGATTGCTCGCACAGAAAGCAACTGGTAAGTCACCGCTTTTGTTTGCATACTGACCGTAATCTTTTTTCAAGTAAAGCTCTTTCAATTTCGGAGCAACAACAAACTCATCCACAGCTGGATTTTCTTTTTCCATAACACCATCCATGGTTGTAAAATAGTTATAATGAACACCATCTCGGGGTTCATAGCCTTCTACTTTACCGTAAGCCACACGCAGCGTACTGTTTGCATCCGGATAATATTTTTTTGTAGTTATCAGTTCGCGCATCGCTTTCATATATAAACGATTGAGAATCGTAATTTTACCATCCAACTCTGCATACTTGGGAGTGATCTCTGATCTGTATTTTGTCAAACAGCTCCGCATTAATTTGAAGAGAGGATCTTTATCCATTTTTTTATAATTCTTATCCATATCAGCAATTGCTTCCATTACTTTTGCTTCGGAAACAAACATCGATTTTGAATAAATATCCTTCGCATATTTTTTAAAATCTCCTTTGTATTTTTTTTCTATCTCTGAAAAAACGGATGCTCTTTGTGATGGTTCTATATTATCGACAAACAGTTTCAACATGGCGGCACAGATCTTCTCGTCAGTAGCCGCATTGTAATTTTTATAAAAAGCAGTCGCATCGGTTTTTATCTTGTCAAGATTTTTTTGAAAATCCTTTGCTTTTTTTCCGGTGTTTAAGCTATCAACAAGGTTCAGAAAATAAGACGCAACTGAAACACCTTCTATCCCCATGATCGCTTCAGAATGATAATCACGCTGTTTGTTCCATGGACTTATTTCAGCATGTAATTTCTGAAGATCGGAAAACAAGTTTCCATATTTTCCTTTCGCATCATCATCGGTATTTACTTTCAGTAAAAAATCCTGCTCAAATAGTATTTTTTTATTGATGGCATCTGCTTTTTTTAACCCACGGATCTCACCATCCCATTTCTTCCAGTAATTTGCTATTCCAGCGTATTTAGCGGCATATTGAATACGGACTTTATCACTCGCCTTCATATCTTCATCCCATATCGATAAGCGTTTTTCACGGATCTTCACTTTAGCCGGATCACTTTCATTCATGATCAAATTAACAGCGAACGAACTCAGATATTCGGTCGTTCTTCCCGGGAAACCGTATACCATTGTAAAATCATTTTCTTCCACACCTTTGATGGAAATAGGAATCACATATTTCGGTTTGTAAGGAACATTGTCTTTCGAATATTCAGCAGGCTTGTTATCCTTATTCGCATAAATTCTGAAAACAGAAAAATCACCGGTATGTCGCGGCCACATCCAATTGTCGGTATCACCTCCAAATTTACCGATCGATGATGGAGGCGCTCCAACTAAACGAATGTCTTTAAATGTTTCTGTAACGAACATATAATATTCATTGCCGTAAAAGAACGGACGAATATGTGCGCCATAATGTGTGTCTTTGATTGTGTTATTAATTATCAGAGCAATGGCTTCATTTACTTTTTTCTCTCTTTCCGCTTCGCCCATTCCTGAAGATACATTCGCCAAAACCTGAGCCGTTACATCTTCCATACGAACAATCAGTGTAGCTGTTAAACCGGGATTTGTTAATTCTTCGGCTTGTGATTTCGCCCAAAAACCATTTGTCAACAAGTCGTTTTCAACAGAACTGTGCGCCTGAATTTGTCCGTACCCGCAATGATGATTCGTGAACATCAAACCCTGTTCAGAAATAATTTCAGCAGTACATCCACCATTAAAATGAACAATTGCATCTTTCAAACTTGATTTATTAATACTATAAATATCTTCGGCAGACAGCTTCAAGCCTTTGTTCTGCATATCTGATTCATTCATCGCTTTCAAAAAAAGCGGCAACCACATTCCTTCATCGGCTTTGATGAAGTTGGACGTTAACAAATTAAGGGCTAGTAAAAA
>JBILYL010000211.1:0-5227 GCA_044377775.1 Bacteroidia bacterium | reverse complement strand
TTTAAAAGTTTTAACTTGTACTTGATTTTTGATAAAAAAATTGTATAATAAATTGTTATAAAAAAGTCTGCAACCATTTTATGGCCTCTTTTTCACTCGTCATGATTTTTTTGGTGTAACAGGTTTTTTAAAAGTAATGTAAGCATTGCCCATTAATTTCTGAGCAATGATTTTTACAACAAATGCGCTTGCAATGGTATACTGATTTGCTTACTTCCCGGATGCATAATTCCGTGTTTCTGTTGTTGCAAAAGCTTAATCTCCTGCAATAAATATGAGAGGATATTTTTTGCCAACGCCTAATTCGGCAAACGCTTTCACCATTTCCTTCCCATCGGTTAATTTGAGGGTGTTGTTCGGTTTGATCTCAATAAGGATAATGCCCAGATTTAACATCGAAACATTTGATGCATCGTTTTTTATTGATTTGATTTTTTTGATCTCATCCTTGTTATAAAAATAAAGAGACTTACGTGTGATTGTATGACCCCGACTTCCTTAGTTCAGGATCGGTCTTGATGTTGAAGTGACAAGCGTAACGAGCATATTTCCGTCAGCATCCAGTTCTTTTAGCACCACCTTTTTTAGTTCGTTAATTAGTAAAGGATTGTAAGGCGTTTTCACTTTTATATAATTATCGGTGAAGCCATGCATAAACCCTTCCTTATTATCCGATTCGAATAATACGGTTCGTGTTTCTCCAATATGCTCTTCGTAAAACAGACGGAGTTTTTTTGCTGATAATATACGCAGCATTTTATTGCGCTTTTTTCTGATTGCAACAGGTACTGCATCTTTTAAATGAATAGCATCTGTATTGTCGCGCTCAGAATAGGTGAAGACATGCAGATAGGAGACAGGAAGTTCATTCAGGAAATTATAGGTATCCAGAAAGTCTTCATCTGTTTCACCCGGAAATCCAACAATTACATCCACACCAATACAACAATGCGGCATCAATGTTTTTATTTTTGCAACACGCTCGCTATACAGATCACCAAGATATCTTCTTCGCATTGCTTTCAATATTTTATTGCTACCCGACTGAAGTGGAATATGGAAATGAGGTACAAATCGTTTTGACCTTGAAACAAATTCAATGGTCTCATCTTTTAATAAATTGGGCTCGATAGAGGAAATGCGGAAACGTTCAATACCTTCCACTTTATCCAATTCGGTTACCAGATCAAAAAACAGTTCTTGTTTTTGATTACCTTCTTTGGTTTCATTGTTTCCAAAGTCACCCAGGTTCACTCCTGTTAACACAATTTCTTTAACATCTTGCTTCGCAATATCATTCGCATTCTTAACAGCATTTAAAATACTGTCGCTTCTGCTTTTTCCACGGGCAAGGGGAATGGTACAAAAGGAGCAATTGTAATCACAACCATCCTGTACTTTTAAAAATACGCGCGTTCTGTCGCCAAAGGAATAAGAGTCTACAAAAAAATTAGCCTCCTCTATTTCGCAGCTGTAGATTTCAGCTTTTGTTTTTTTAGTCAGATCACTCAGGTAATTTAACAATTTAAATTTTTCTGAGGCGCCTAATACCAGATCAACTCCTTCTATATTTGATATTTCTTCCGGTTTTAATTGCGCATAGCAACCCACAATGACAACATAAGCTTCAGGGGAAACAGATAATGCCGATTTTACGATCTGTTTACATTCTTTGTCTGCATTTGCAGTAACAGAACAAGTATTGATGACGTAAACATCGCTGGGTTCTT
The DNA here is from genome assembly GCA_044377775.1 of Bacteroidia bacterium. Lineage (GTDB taxonomy): Bacteria > Bacteroidota > Bacteroidia > 2-12-FULL-35-15 > 2-12-FULL-35-15 > 2-12-FULL-35-15. The sequence continues at coordinate 3,497 of JBILYL010000211.1, read as the reverse complement.
TGAAATCAACCTTCTGGTATCCCTGATCTTCGAATAAACGAGCAATAGTGCTTGTTTCCGAAAAATTGAGTTTGCAACCCAAGGTATGAAATGCGACTTTTTTCATTTTTTTAGTATGCGAAGTTACTAAATATTCTATTCAAGCGGCTTATTTACAAGACGGAAGAGTTCTGATCCTGAGAAAAAAAACTCTTTTTGAAGGAACTTAATTTGTTTTTTGTATCAGGTTCTGTGATTTTGTTTAAAAAGATGTTGATAAGTGAAGCAGTGGGCTACATTTTTCAGTTAAAGGATTTCTTAAACTTGAAGATAATTAGATTGTATTGGTCAAGGCTTATAAAATCCGAATTAAAAGATTTATGAAAAAAACACTTTTATATATATCGATTTATGTTTTTGTTTCAGCTTGTACTTCGGGTGATCAACAAGGCATTGACGAAAGAACGGTTTTTAAGTATAACGACATGTCGGGCGTTAATTCACTTGATCCTGCTGCCGCAAGAGATTTTGAAAATATTCTTGCTGTAAATCAATTGTTCAACGGATTGGTTGAGATGAACGATTCATTAAGGATAAAACCTTCTATTGCAAAGTCCTGGAACATTTCAGAAGACGGAATGATCTATACCTTTCATCTGAATTCGGGTGTAACCTTCCATGATAACGAATATTTTGAAGATGGAATTGGCCGGAAAGTTACAGCAGCGGATTTCGTATATAGCTTTAACAGATTGCTTGATCCTAAGGTTTCAAGTGCTACAACATTGTTGACGCACGTCAATACCAAAAAATCGGGAGGTTTTGAAGCAATCAACGACTCAACATTCGCAATTTACCTTGACAAACCATTTACCCCATTCCTGGGAATATTGACAATGAAATATTTTTCTGTTATTCCCAAAGAAGTTGTGGAACATTATGGTGCTGATTTTCGCAGAAATCCTGTCGGAACCGGTCCTTTTAAATTTAAAATGTGGAATGAGGGATCAAAATTAGTTTTTGTTAAAAATGAAAACTATTTTGAATTTGAAAATGGAAATCGTCTGCCTTATTTGGATGCAGTTTCTTTTTCTTTTATTAAGGATAAAGAAACTTCATTCCTTGAATTTCTTCAAGGTAATGTCGATATGGTTTCAGGAATAGATGCTATTAACACCGATGAGGTTTTAACTGTAGAAGGTGAATTAAAAGAGAAATATAAATCTCAGTATCAAATGCAGACACAGCCGTATTTAAAAACGGATTATCTGGGCTTTTTAATTGATGAAAATATGCCGGTCGTAAAAAAATCACCTTTAAAAATAAAGGCGATCCGCCAAGCGATCAATTATGGATTTGATCGTAAAAAAATGGTAAAATACCTAAGAAAAAACTTGGGTACACCAGCTACTGCAGGTTTTATTCCTCCCGGATTGCCTTCTTTTGACAGCAAGAAAGTAAAAGGTTATGATTATAATCCAGATAAAGTAAAAGAGCTTTTATTCCTTGCCGGTTTTCCGGACGGGAAAGGTCTTCCTGATATCTCTCTCGCAACAACAGAACAATACCTCGAATTGGCAGAATATATTCAATCACAATTGGCTGAATTTGGAATAAAAATAAAGATCGATGTGCAGAAATCTTCTGTGCTTTCTGATGCGATTGCAAATTCTAAACTTACTTTTTTTCGTAAATCGTGGGTTTGTGATTATCCGGATGAAGAAAATTTCCTTTCCCTTTTTTACAGTAAGAACTGGAGTCCGAAAGGATTTAATTACACACATTACAGCAATCCGCAATTCGATATCTTGTACGAAAAATCGCAATCAGAGTTGAACGATTCGATTCGATACGATTATTATCAGCAAATGGATAAGCTTCTGATCGACAATGCACCGGTTGTGCCTTTGTATTATGATCAGGTGGTTCGTTTAGTTCAGAATAACATTTCGGGGCTTACTTCAAATGCAATGAACCTTCTTTCACTAAAGAGAGTTAAGAAGACGAAACCTAAATCGTAGATAATTTATTTCACAGAAGTTTTTAAAAGTGAATAATAAACTCTTTTAGTTTATTGTTTTTCTAAATAGCAAACAATCGGATAGTGATCAGATAATGCAAGATTGATCGTTCGGAATTTGTAGGCTTTATATTCTTTGCTGTAAAGTATGTAATCGATTCGGAATGAAGGGAATTTACCAATATATGTTCTGCCAAAACCATTCCCGCTTTCAACAAAAGCATCTGATAAATTTGAAGCAATTTTATTTCTGGTATAAGAAGCAGGTGTGTCATTAAAATCTCCGCAAACAATTACAGGATAAGGAGATGAAGAGATGCTTGCATTGATAAGGTCGGTCTGCTGAGCTCTTTTGACAAAAGCGAGTTTCAATCGGTTTAATATGCTTTTTGAGTGTTCTACGTCTTCCGTTTCCATATCCTTTTGCAGGTCATCTATGTATTTATAATCATCTTTTGAAAAAGCGATAGACTGTAAATGCATGTTGTAAATTCTGAACGTATCTTTTCCCCATAGGATGTCAGAATAAATACACACGTTATTGCTTTTATATCCAAAATCGACTTTCCCTTTATTGAAGATCGGATAATTGCTGAATGTGGCGATTCCAAAATGCTGCCTTGGTTTTACCGTTGTTGTATATTCTATATGATTATACTTGAATTTTGTATACTTCATAAGTGAATCGGTATTGGAATATTTACTGCTGTCGCGATGGAAATATTCCTGAAAGCAAGCCACTTCGGGAGATTCATTGTTGATAAGCTGAAACATTTTGTTTCGTGTTTTATTATTGTTGCTCCAATTGTAAAGGTCAAATACTTTTACATTATAAGACATCACGCTGATCATCTTTTTTGTTCCATTGGGAGTTTCATTCAAAGTGAACTGAAAATAGCTGTGGAGGTTCGCAAATCCTGCAATGATCACTACGAACGAATAGAAAGCACGTTTTTTTATCTGGATTGCCCAGAAGATAAGGAATAGGATATTGATGATCACCAGGATCGGATAGGCTAATCCAAAAAAAGCAATGATCCAGAAGTTTTCAGGGCTGACATGGGGAGCTAAATAGGAAATGAGTAGTGCAATAACAGCAATATGGTTGCAGAACATCGCAATCTGATTAAAGAAATAGCGCTTCCCTTTTCGTTTTTTCTTTTGCTCTTGTATTGCTTTTTGTTCTTCCAATTTCTAACTTTCGGTTTCTGTGATGCATCTTTGATCATCACATATGTTTCTACTCCGGACTTTTAACCGAAAAATATTATTTTTTTCCGCTGGCTTTAAATAAGATCTCCTTTTCACTTTTTGATAAACTTTCGTAGCCTGATTTTGAGATTTTATCCAAAATTCTATCTATGTTTTCCTGTTCTGCTTTCTTATTGTAATTATATTCTTCATCTGTTACTTTCCTTTTGTATGCAACTTTCATTTTGCTTTTTGGCTTTATGCTCAGAAGTCCAGATATCCAATCGAAAAAATGATTAATTCCTTT
>JBILYL010000035.1:0-13402 GCA_044377775.1 Bacteroidia bacterium | reverse complement strand
GTATCTAAATCTTGATTTGGTTTTGATACCGTTTTTGTTTTTATTATTATTGTTGAAATGTTTTATGGTTTTCAAAAAAACGAATCAACTGAGAAAAATTACGTTCACCTAAGGATACTTACAAATCATGAAAAAAATTAAACTTATTTCTTTTGGATTGTTTTTAAATATATTATCCATTCAATCTCAAACAATTGATGCTTCTCCTGAAACACAAACGATTTGTTCAGGAGGAACAGCTACGCTTTCGGCAGTCATTAATCCTGCTGGAGCAAGTGGAATGCTCACAGATACTTATGCCATTAGTTCGGCTCCATACGCTCCTGATCCGTTGACTGCAGGTACATCCGTTTCTCTTACTGATGACAATCAAACAGGACTATTACCAATAGGTTTTTCCTTTTGCTATTTTGGTAACACATATACCAATTTTATTATCGGCTCAAATAATTGGATTGGTTTTCAAACCGGAGAGACGTCCACATGGGTAACTGCAGCAATCCCCAATGCAACAGGTAGCGCTCCAAGAAATACAATCATGGGTGCTTGGCAAGACATTAATCCGGGAGTTGGCGGGACAGTAAAATATGCCATATATGGAACAGCCCCTTTTCGCAGATTATCTGTTTCATGGAATAACGTACCAATGTTTTCTTGTACTGGACAATTGTATTCTAGCCAAATTATTATTTATGAAACTACAAATATAATTGAAACACATATTGCAAATAAATCACTTTGTTTAACTTGGAATTCCGGAAATGCAGTTCATGGACTTCATAATTCTACAGGAACAGTTGCTTTTGTTGTCCCAGGAAGAAATAATACACAATGGACCGTGGCAAACGAAGCGACTCGTTTTACACCCAATGGTGTTCCTTCATATACCATCAACTGGTATATTTTACCTGCAAACACATTGATTGGGACAGGTCCAACAATTACAGTAACACCGCCAATATCCCCTCAATATTATTATGCTGAGGTGCTTTCAAATGCTTGTGTTGCCCCAGCTGCAGGAACAAATACAGATACAGTAGTTGTGCTTACAAATAATGTACCTGTTGATGCAGGTGTTTTCTCAACATTTTGTATTGGGTCTTCGGTCGGTTTATCAGGCACAGCTCCAACTGGGGTCAATTTTTCTTGGAGCCCTTCAGCGAGTTTAAGTGATCCTACTATAATTAATCCACTTGCAACGCCAGGAGGGACAACAACGTATACGCTTTCCGTTACTGATGGCATAGGTTGTGTTGGCTCAGATACCGTTACACTTGCCGCGTCAACGATTACAGCTAGTGCAGGAGCGAATGTTTCAATCTGTTTAGGTTCGTCAACAGTATTAACAGCAACAGGTGGTTCATTTTATTCTTGGAGTCCTGCGATCGGACTTAGTAATCCTGCAATTGCAAATCCGGTTGCAAGCCCAACAGCAACTACAACATATACCGTTACAGCAAACCAGGGTCTTTGTACTGCTACTTCTTTGGTAACGGTTACAGTAAATCCTTTGCCACTAGTTGACGGAGGTGCAGCCCCACCAATTTGCAATGGTGCTAGTGAAAATCTTTCTGCTACAGGTGCTTTAAGTTATGTTTGGTCTCCTGGTGTGACCCTTAGTAGTACAATTATTTCAAATCCAATTTCGAGTCCAACAACAACGACTACCTATACCGTTATTGGGACAGATGGAAACGGTTGTTCGGCAAGTGATAGTATAACGGTTATTGTAAATCCTTTGCCAACGATTGATGCGGGAGCAAGTATAAGCATATGCCCCGGAACAAATACTACTTTAAATGCAACAGGGGGAATATCTTATTTGTGGTCACCTTCCGGATCATTGGACAACCCAGCTATTTCAAATCCAATTGCTTCTCCTACATCTATAACTACCTATACCGTTGTTGGAACAGATGCAAGCGGGTGTTCATCATCTGATGTTGTTTCCATTAGTTTAAGTGGAATTATTGTTACTGCAAGTACTTCGAGTACATCTATTTGTACTGGTTCCTCCACATCACTGAGTGCTTTAGGCGCTACAAGTTATTCCTGGTCTCCATCAGGAACGTTAAGTAGTTCTACGTTAGCAAATCCAATAGCTTCTCCTACTTCATCAACAACCTATACTGTTGTAGGAACATCCTCTTCTGGCTGTCTTGATACAGCATTTGTCACAGTAAATGTAAATTCTATACCCGTAATTACGGTTGGACCTTCCGATACAATTTGTGTTGGATCAACAACTTCTTTGAGTGTTTCTGGTGCTGTTGGATATGCTTGGTCTCCTGCTGGTTCTTTATCTGGTGCAACAACAGCAACCCCTGTTTCGTCTGCCGCAGGAACAACAACCTATACTGTGGTTGGAACAGATATAAATGGATGTAGCTCCACAAATTCAGTGACAGTAACAGTGAATTCATTACCTGTTGCAACAGCCACATCTTCCGCGTCAAGCGCTTGTGTTGGCTCCCCTGTTACTCTTGCAGCTTCAGGTGGCGGAACTTACTCTTGGTTGCCTTCGTCTTCGTTAAGCAGTTCAACAGTATCAAACCCTACGGCAACACCATCATCAACAACAACTTATACGGTTACTGTAGCTAGTGCTGCTGGTTGTACCGCAACATCAAGTGTTACGCTTACAATTAATCCGATACCTGTAGCTACAACGAGTGCAGATGTTGTAATTTGTAATGGTGCATCTACAGTAATAACAGCTACTGGAGGTGGAACTTATTTCTGGAGTCCGAGTGCGGGGTTAAGTAGCACTGTTTCTGCAACACCATCCGCAACACCAATTTCTACAACAACATATACAGTAGTTGTATCAAATGGATCTTGTAATAACACAGCAACTGTAACCGTTACTGTGAATTCAACCTTGTCGATGACAACACCATCATCAACAAATTCAACCTGTGGAAATGCAGATGGAACAATCATGGCTGGAGCAGTTACCGGTGGTGGAGCCCCTTTTACATATTCTTTGAACGGTGGTATTTCTCAATCGTCAACAACATTTATAGGGTTGAGTTCAGGAACGTACACTTTAACTGTAACAGATAATGCAGGCTGCACCTTCAATCAAACGGTTGTTGTAAACTCAGTGTTGGGTGTGATTGCATCATTCACTGCAAGTCCTTCTTCAGGCACTAGCCCACTTACTGTTACCCTTTCAAATTCATCCAATGGGGCAAGTGATTATTTATGGGATTTTGGAAATGGAACGTCCTCAATTTTAACTAATCCTTCTGTTGTTTATACTGAAAACGGAACCTATAACATTTTATTAATTGCATACAATGGCTCATTCGCTTGTTCGGATACAACAACTGTTACCATTAATGTGTTTGATGAAGCTTTAATAGTTGTACCAAATGTATTTACTCCCAATGGTGATTTAACAAACGACCTATTTGTAGTTCATTCACAAGGAATTAAAGAATTAACGGGCACTATTTTTAATCGTTGGGGAAATAAAATATACGAGTGGAACGGTTCTCCAACAATAGGTTGGGACGGTAAACACAACGGGAAAGAGGCCGAGGACGGAGTGTATTTCTATGTAATCAAAGCGTTTGGTTTTGATGGAAAAGAATACGATGCATCCGGATTTGTTCAATTATTAAACAAATAAATAATAGGAGCCTCGATCCTATTGCTTTGCGGTTTTGTTAACAAGCTGAGGAAAAATTATTTGAAAAGGAATATTAAACTTTTTCTGTTTTTTTTTCTTTATGCTTTTCGTACAATTGATGAACAATACCATCAGAAAGTCCGATTTGAGGAACAATAATTTTTTCTATCTCTGCTTTTTTGAGAACAGTAAGTAAAATTTTTGATGCGGGAATGATCACATCAGCCCGATCAGGATTTAATCCAAACACTTGCATGCGCTCATCATATGAATGCGATTCGAGTAATTCATAAAGGTTTTTTATTTTTAAAGTTGAAATAGGCTTGTTTGGCTTTCTTCCAATCATCTTATACAGTTTATTAATGTTTCCTCCGGAACCGATCGCGATTAAAGGTTTGTATCCGGATGTTATTTCCTTGATCCAGTTTTTAAAATAGTTCCAGTATTCCTTTTCTATCTGCTCGTGAAGCATCCGGATGGTTCCGATGTTGAACGACTGAGAAACAACAACTTTGTTTTTTGAGAACAAAGTAATTTCAGTGCTTCCTCCTCCGATATCAATGTATAAATAGTTGTTGGCTTTATCTAAATGTTCCTCAATGTGATTTGAATAAATGATATCGGCCTCTGTTTTACCATCAATTATCTCTATTTTTATACCCGCTTCTTTTCTAACACGTGCAACGATGTCGTACCCATTTTCAGCATCTCTCATAGCCGATGTTGCACAAGCCCGGTAATCTATAGCATCGTAAACGTCAATAAGATTCTTGAAGGCTTTCATTGCTGTTACCAACTTGTCTGCTTTTTTTACGGATATTCTTTTGTTTAAAAAGGAATCTTCTCCCAAACGGATTGGCACACGAATTAATTCAGCTTTCTTAAAATAGGTTTTACCATTGTCTTCATAAACATTACAAAATAATAATCTAACGGCATTGGAACCTATGTCAATTGCAGCAAATTTCAATGTGTTATGATTTTTTTGGTTTTAATAATGTATATATTTCTTCCTGAGCGCGTATTTTAACTTTGCTGTTTGATTTACGATACGCATTGTTTTGAGTACTTCCCAATATTCTTGCCTTAGTATTATCCGACCAAAGAAGATCAATTATTTTTTTTAATTGTTGCTGTATCTCTTTGTCATAAATTGGTATTGCAACTTCAGAACGATGGTCCAGATTTCTTGTCATCCAGTCGGCCGAAGATATAAAGTATTTTTCATCACCGTTGTTATGAAATATGAACACTCTGCTGTGTTCCAAATATTTATCTACAATACTGATAGCTTCGATGTTTTCACTTAACCCCTTCACTCCGGCCACCAGCGAACAGATTCCACGGACAATCAATTTAATTTTAACGCCTTCAGCACTTGCCTCATACAGTTTCCGAATCATTTCGGCATCAACCAAATTGTTTAATTTTAAAAGGATAGAAGCCGGTTTGTTCGCTTTTGCATTCTGTATTTCTTTGTTGATAAGTTGTACCAATCGTTTGCGCATGAAGAACGGAGAAACCAACAAATGTCTATAAACCCCCCCTTTGAAATTGTCCAAATAAAAGTCAAACACTTTTTCTACTTCTTCGGTAATTATTTTATTAGAGGTCAGTAATGTATGATCTGTATATACTTTAGAGGTGTCACCATTAAAATTTCCGGTTCCGATATGCGCATAGTGATTTATTTTCCCAGATTCTTTCCGTGTGATCAGAAAAAGTTTCGAGTGTACTTTTAGACCAGGAACACCATATATTACTTTTGCACCCTCCTCTTGCAACTTGCCCGACCAGTAAATGTTTGCTTCTTCATCAAATCGCGCCTGCAACTCAATTACAGCGGTGACTTGCTTTCCGTTCTTTAGAGCATTGATCAATGCTTGAACAATATTTGAGTTTTTGGCAACGCGATAAAGCGTTATCCGGATGCTCTGAACTTTAGGATCAATAGATGCTTCTCTCAAAAGATCGATGATGTGATCAAATGATTGATAGGGATATGTTAATAAAACATCTTTCTTTTTTATAACCTTAATAATAGATGATTGATCTTTAAGATCCGGATGTTTTAATGGAATATTTTTTTTATAACTAAGGTCGGGATGCCCGATATTCGGAAAGGAAATAAAATCTTTGAAATTATGATAGCGCCCCCCGGGGATCGGATTGTCTTCTTTTCCCAGCTTAATTTTTTTCATGATAAAATCAAGCATGTCCGGAGCAATCTCACTATCATACACCAGTCTTACGGGTTGTCCCTTTTTGCGGGCCTTTAACCCTTTGGATATTTTTTCAACAAAACTTTTTGAAAGATCTGTATCAATATCTATTTCAGCATCTCTGGTTAGTTTGATGTTATAAGATTCGATATAGTCGTGGTCAAAATTCTGAAAAACATCATCCAAACAATAACGGATAACATCGTCTAAAAGAAGAATGTAATTTTTATCTTTTTCTTTTGGCAATACAACAAACCTCGAAATTGTATCTGTTGGAACTTCAATAATAGCGTATTTGTTCTTTTTTGTTGAATCCTTTCGTCCAAGTTTAATGATCAAATATCCTAACCGGTCTTTCAGGTAGGGAAATGGTGATGGGTTATCAAGCATGATGGGAAATAGTGATGATTTCACTTTTTCTCTGAAATATTCTTTTACAAAATTACCCTGCGCAGGTGATAGTTGCCTTTCATTTATGATGGAAATGTTTTGCTTATTTAGCTCACGGATTATAACTTGATATATATGTTCAAATTTATCTTGTTGAGCAATCACCGCCTGTTTAATCTTTTCCAACAGTCGAACAGGATTTTCTCCCATTAATTCTTCTGCTTTTTTCTGGTGCCTTACAACGCGTTTAAGGGTTGCAACGCGAACTCTGAAAAATTCATCTCGGTTATTCGAGTATATGCCTAAAAATTTTAATCGATCAATCAAGGGTACTGTTTTGTCTTCCGCTTCTTGCAGAACCCTGTCATTAAAAGCTAACCAACTTAATTCACGATTAATTAATACAACATTTTTTTTAAGCATACCTCACACAAAATATCAACACTAATTTACGGAACATTATTTTTTGCTGTTTGCTTTTTTTACGGTTTTTAATTTCTTTACAGCCGTTTTAGTTCTTACCTTCTTTTTTAATCTTTTTTTTACCGGTTTGGTCTTAATCGTAACTTCGGTTTTTTGTTTCAATGTTTTTGAAAACTTTTTTGCAATCAATTTACATGCTTCGACTGTGGTTTTACGAATTTTAGCAACTGCTTCTGCATTTTGTTTTGATAGAACTTCTTCAATCGTTTTTACTAAACGGAGTTCAAGTTCTTTGCGATGGGTCTTATTCATTTTTTTGGATTTAGAGATTAAATGTGAGAAAAATAGTGCTCCATATAACCAGTAGTTTAAATCTTAACAATTTATTAACAGAGACACTTAAGACTGTTTTTTTGGAAAGTCGACATATGGTATGGACTTGTTTTTTTTTGCAAAATGTTTCCACTCTTTTTCATCTGATGTTACTCCAACTATTCCGCAAGTAGGAATTTCTTCTGAATAAGCGTTCGTAAGTTCATTTGCCATGTTCGTAATTGTTGGGTTGTGGCCAAATAAAAAGATCGTTTTAAATTTGTTGTCAGTTTGAGAAATGCAGTTGAGATAATCTTTTACAGAAGTATCGTATAATTGTTGATTGATCTCTATTGTTTTAGGGTCGATATTTAGGTTTCTACAAAATATTAAAGCTGTTGAAAGGGCTCTAATGGCAGGACTGCTGATAATTAAGTCAGGGATAATTTTTTTGTCTTTTAAGATTAAACTCATTTTGTGTGCATCATTATAGCCCCGTTGATTTAAAGGACGGTCAATGTCAGAAAGTTCACCGATTGAGCGGTCGGATTTGGCATGACGAATAAGATAAAGTGTTTTCATTTTTTTAATTTATCTTTAAGCTGAAATTCAGATAGTAAATGTATGTTATTTTTGAGAATAATTTCCCCGGTTTTTCTTTTTTCTTTTTTAAGAATATTTCTTTCAGATAATACACCAGTTCGTGAAAACCCCTTTTTAAAAGGAGTTTCCGACAGCACAAAATTGTTTTCTCAAAATTTTTATCCAAAAAAAAACAAAAAAGATCAAGTTATTAAACACGCAGCATACACGCTTTGTTACGATGAAAATTTTGAACAGGCAAAATGGGTTGCATATCTTCTCACTTCTAAAATGTGCAGCAATAACGAAGAGGAACGAACGGATAACTTCAGAGAAGATCCATCGGTCATGACTGGTTCTGCTGTTCCCAATGACTATAAAAAATCAGGCTACGATCGCGGCCATCTTTGTCCTGCAGGTGATATGGGCTGGAGTGAAGTAACAATGAGTGAGTCTTTTTTTATGAGTAATATGAGTCCTCAGCTGCCGAAGTTTAATCGCGGTATCTGGAAAACCCTTGAAATGCAGGTGCGAGAATGGGCAAAAAAAGAAGAAGAGCTCTACATTATAACTGCTGGTGTTTTAGAGAAAGATTTGCCAACCATCGGAGTAAAAAACAAAGTTGCTGTTCCTAAATATTACTATAAAATTATTTTGGATGTATTGGGTTCCGAAAAAAAAGCGATCGCCTTTGTAATGCCGAATGAAGGAAGCAAAGAATCTGTATTCTTTTATGCTGTTTCAATCGATTCTGTTGAACACTTAACACAAATTAACTTTTTTCCTGCCTTGCCAGATAGCCTTGAAAACAATTTAGAATCACAGTTGAACGTTGATCTCTGGAAATAACAACATTAGTGCTTCAAAATAAATAATCTTTTAAAACAAAAATGCTATGAAAAATCATTCTCATTTTAGTGCTAATCTTTTCATTTGCTTTTATATCAAAAGCGCAGAATAATAAAGTTGAACACACCGTTAAAGTTATCGGAACAGCTGAAATGGAAGTGGCTTTTGAACGATTTGTTTATGCCTAATTTTTACGGAGTGTTAGCATTTAAGGTGTTCAATTTTGAACGCAGGGACAATTAAATTTACAAAACTGAAAACATGAACGAAGTTTGGAACAGAAGGGTTAAAGGCATTGCTGGGGTTGTTCAATAGGATGTATCTGTTTATAAGATCTTTACAAAAGATCTGCTGTTCAACGATCATAATTATATAGGAAGTATTAGGGTAGTCCGATAAAATAAAAAAATCCCCTCACACGTGTGAGGGGATTTTTTTATTAGAGTTTATTTCTTTCTTCTTCTTTTTCCCTTTCCGGGAGAGTTACTAAAGCCATCTCCATCAACCTTATAATCTTTCTTTTTTCTTCTGTTGTATGCGGTTCCGTTGTGTTTCATTTTCGGATCTCTTTTTTGTCTGTCGAAGTGTCGCATTTGACCGCGGGCTTTTACTTTCGACCCGGAGCCCTTTTCAGCACTTCCTTTTCCAGCTGCCTGAGAATATCCGGCACTCGTTATTCCGAAAATAAGTAAAAACAGAAATAATATTTTTTTCATTATTGAGAGATGTATAGAATATATGTTAACGGCAAATATAATTATTAGTTTCAATTTTATTTCATTAGCCCATAAAAATATGTAATTTAGTGAATAATTTATAATTTTATTTTTCAAAAATGAAGAAAATCACCCTAATGTTGCTTGTTACCATTGTGTTTGGTGCAACTACAATTGTTTCTTGCGGAAGCGAAGAAAAGAAACAGGAAGCGCCTGCGGAAGTAGCAACAGAACACTATCAATGTCCAATGAAATGCACTGAGGAAGTACTTACTAAGCCTGGACAATGTTCGGTTTGTGGAATGGAACTAGAAAAAATCACTAAAAGCTAATTATATCCAAAAATGAAAAAAATCCTTACAATCGTATTTGCACTGTTTACCTCAGCAATTGCATTTTCTCAAGCCTACAATAGTCCAGAAAGTATAGAATTTGATTATGCGAACAACCGTTGGTTCATTGCAAACAATGGAGGGAATAACATCTTGGAGCGTAATAGTGCGACTGGAGTCAGAACAGTTTTTGTTGCTAGTGGCTTTAGTGGTGGTGGACCTCATGGATTAGAAATTGTTGGAGATACACTTTACACATGTGCAGGTGGAAGTATACGGGCTTACAACATAAACACCGCAGCATTGGTGTTTTCTCAAGCAATTACCGGTGCTAGTTTTCTAAACGGAATCACTCACGATGCCTCAGGAAATTTGTTCATCACAGACTATAGTAACAATAGAATTTTTCGTTTCAACACAAATACTCGTCAGTATAACACTTTTGTTTCTACTGGTCTTTCAAGTCCGAACGGAATTATTTACGATCAACCTAACAATCGTTGCGTATTTGTTCAGTGGACAGGCGCGATTAGAGCTGTTGCTTTAAACGACTCAACTGTTACTACACTTGTTGTCTCGTCCGGATTGAGCAGCGTAGACGGTATTACAAAAGATGGTGCAGGAAATTATTATTTGTCTTCTTGGAGCCCTACAAGAATTACGCGTTATAACAATACTTTTACAACACCTACAACTGCAGTAGGGACAGGGTTGGGATTGAGCAGCCCGGCAGATATTTTTTACAATGTATTGACGGACACATTGGGAGTTCCTAATTCTGGAAGCGGTAACAATACAACATACTATTATTTTGGAACAGCAACTTCCATTAAAGAATCTTCAACAGATGCATTTCAATTTTCTGTATCTCCAAACCCGATTGCAAAAACAGCTGAAATAAAATACCAAATTGCTGAAGAAGGAAACGTAAAAATTGAACTGTTTGACATCACAGGAAAATTGATTAAAACAATCGTAAACGAAAATCAATCGAAGGGTTCACACTTGATAAGCTTTGATAAATCAAGCCTTTCCGCTGGAAATTATTTCTTTACGATTTCAAATGGAAGTGGAACGGATACTAAAAAAATTGTGATTGTAGAGTAATAATCAATTGCAATAAATAAAAAACGTCTCGCAATTTTGCGAGACGTTTTTGTTTGAAATGTTATCTGTGAAAATCTGAGTAATCTGTGGTGCCTTTCTACAAAAACTCATTTGCTAAATTCGCCAATTCCGAGCGTTCACCTTTTTCTAATGTGATGTGCGCATACAACGATTGGTTCTTTAATTTATCGATCAGGTAAGACAAGCCATTACTTTGTGTATCCAGATAAGGTGTGTCGATTTGATGGATATCACCCGTAAAGATCATTTTTGTGTTTTCTCCTGCACGTGAAATAATTGTCTTAACTTCATGTGGCGTTAAGTTTTGTGCTTCATCCACAATAAAGAAAACATCAGACAAACTTCTGCCACGAATGTAGGCTAACGGACAAACAACCAACTTTTCATTCTCTACCATCTCGGTAATTTGTTTGTATTCTTTATCTTTTTCAGTAAACTGATTTTTGATAAATTTTAAATTATCCCACAACGGTTCCATATATGGATTCAACTTCGATTTGATATCTCCCGGTAAATAACCAATGTCTTTATTGCTCAAGGGAACGATGGGCCGTGCCAAATAGATCTGATGAAATGTTCTACGCTGCTCTAATGCTCCGGCCAATGATAACAATGTTTTTCCTGTACCTGCAACACCTTGAATCGATACTAATTTAATATCCGGATTCATGATAGCATCCAATGCAAACGCTTGTTCGGCATTGCGCGGGTTCACACCAAAAGCAGTTACTTTTTTAACGCGTTCTAACAAATCTTTCCCTGGGCTGTATGAAGCAAGTACAGATTTTGTTCCGTTCTTTAAAACATAAAAATGATTGGATGTAGGCTTTTGTTTTTTTAATAATGCAGACGGATCACAAAATCCCTTTTCATAAATTTCATTGATCACTTCCGTGGAAACTTTTTGAATTTCACTGCGTCCGGTATAAAGCTGTTCATTTACATCTTTGATTTTCCCGGTCTCATAATCTTCGGCATTCAATCCCAACGATTTTGCTTTAATGCGAAGATTAATGTCTTTCGTGACCATCACTACTTTTATTTTCGGATGTTTTTCCGCAACATAAAGAGCAGTATTTAAAATTCGGTGATCTGCTTTTCGCTCACCAAATACTTTTTCTGCATCAATTTTAGAATCCTGATGCATTTCAATCTTAATCATGCCATGACCTTTGCCATTGATGTTTATCCAATCCTGAAGAATGTTGCCGTTGGATATTTTGTCGATGTATCGGGTGAACTCACGTGCTGCATAATTTTTTGTGTCGTTCCCCTTTTTGAAATTATCTAACTCCTCTAAAACCGTTATCGGAATTACTACATCATGTTCCTTGAAACTTTTTGCCGCCATGTGATCATAGATAATTACTGACGTATCAAGAACGAAAATTTTTTTCTCTTTCACCATAAACAGAACATTTAAAAAGGTTGATATTCAACTAAACATTTTCAACGGTAATCTGGAAGTTATACAGATAGAACAGCGGTTTAGTTTCGGTATAAAGCTATAAAAACAAAAACGCTATTTCTAAACAGATATTATAAAGTAATGAACAAATTGTTGTTAGCGTTGTTAAGTGTATTTAACGATTTTATAACAATCACGTACAGTTAAAATCAAATTCTTTTTATGAACAGTATTCACCCATTAAAAAAAGGGATTCATCTAAAAATAATCGGAAGGTTTGCTATTCTGAAAATAATAAACTATGTTCGTTATGTAAAATCTCTCAAACTATAATAAAAATGAAAAAAACAGTACTTTTTTCTTCATTCATTGTATTTACATTGTTTGTAAATACGCTTTCTTCACAAACGTGGGTAGAACAAATGCAAGATCCGAATGTCAATTTCTATGATGTTCAGAAAGCATTTAATGATTACTATAAAAACTATGAACCAAAATTCAGAGAAGCCGAGAAACTCAAAAAAGCATCCGCAAAAGCACCACTTACCCCAACACCTTTTATACCGGTAAAAGGTGCAGCTACAACTTCTTCAACAGCCTCTGCTGGCATTCCCGAAAAAGTAAAAATGGCAGGTGGCTGGAAAGCCTATAAACGCTGGGAAAATTATATGGAACAGCGTTTATATCCTTCCGGAGATCGTTCAGTTATGGTGAACGCATGGAATGAATATTTAGATAATTTTTATGCTGGTTCCGCTTCAGGAATGAGGGCTGCTGGTCCAGGAACTCCTGTAACAATGGCTGCTAACTGGTCTCTTATCGGACCAACAACAACCATCCCAACAGGTGGTGGTGGTGCAGGAAGGGTGAATTTTGTTAGATTTGATCCCGCAGCTTCTACAACAATTTATGTTGGTTCTCCTGGTGGTGGACTTTGGAAAAGTACCAATAGCGGTACAACATGGTCTACAGGCACCGACAACTTAGCGGTGATCGGATGTACCGATCTTGCGATTCATCCTACTAACTCATTGATCCAATATCTTGCTACTGGTGACGGTGAAGCACAGGACACCTATTCGATTGGTGTTTTGAAAACTACCGATGGTGGTACTACCTGGAACCCTTCAGGGTTAACCTGGTTGGTAACACAAGGCAGAACGATCAGTCGCCTATTGATAAATCCGCAAAATCCGAATACTCTTTTTGCTGCTACAAGCAATGGTGTTTATCGTACGCGTAATGCAGGAGCCGCTTGGACTCAGATTGCTACTGCGATTGCAAATGTAAAAGATATCGAATTCAAGCCGGGCGATACTACAACTGTATATGCTTGTTCTACAACCTTATTTTATAGATCTACAAATGCCGGAACAACTTTCGCAACAACGTCTACTGGTTTG
>JBILYL010000210.1:0-5247 GCA_044377775.1 Bacteroidia bacterium | reverse complement strand
AATGTATTTTGTGATGCCGAAACAATATTTAAAAGACGAATTACCAAAACCAATTTCAAAAAATATTAATATTGTTGAAGAAGCTGAAAAAACATTAGCTGTTATTACCTTCGGAGGCTATTCGTCAGATAAAAAAATAGAATATTATTGTCATCAATTAAAATCCTCTCTTAACAAAAAAAACATTAAAACAATTGGTGGCTTTATGTTTATGGGTTACAATGCACCTTGGGACGTAGTAGATAGAAGAAATGAAGTTGCTATTGAAATTTCAGCCATTAATTTGTAAACGATGAATGAAAATTAAACAGCTTCTAAACAATTTCAAAAAGTTAATTTGTATTAAATATTATTATAACTCTATAAAATAAATATTTTAAAAATGTTCAAAAAATTCACCTTTTCAGATAAACTGTTATTTATTGCTTCTTTAATTTCTTTAATTTACTCTGAAGTTTTATTCTTTATTGGAGATAAGCAAGAAGCTATATTTATTGGAATTTGGGTTCCTTCGATATTAGCATTTGGAATTTACTTGAAACTTATAAATAAAAAATAAAATGATAGACATGATACCATATTTTGCCGGACTTATTACAATAATCTTTGGTATAGGTTTTTATTTAGCACTTCAAGAAAAAGGAAAATAAATGAATATTAAATTTTAGCTTTTTAAAGCTAAGTATTTTGTATAGTTAATCTCTTACTTTTTTGGAAATTTCACATCCTCAGCCCCCAGAAGATCGGAGATTTCAGACCTCTTTTTTTAAACGAGGGAATGGTCTTAGAAATAAATATATTTCGGCTATATATGCTGGGGTCAGTTTTTTCGATCAAATGGGGTCTCGCTTAGGGAAATTCCCAATTTAATGGCTCTCGCTTAGCGAGATTCCCATTCTAGCCCCATTTTGTAACCAGATAAACTATAAAACCATGTGAACAGGGTGTTTAAATGGTTCAGATTTTAAACCCTACGACCAGTATATCATCTGTTTGTTCAATAGTTCCTTTCCAATCTTCTACGTATTCTTTGAGTTTGATTTTTTGCGTTTCCCATTGTGATTGATATGTTTCTGATAAAAGCGCTTGAAATCTTTTTGTTTGGAGCTTTTTGTTGGCGGCTCCTCCAAATTGATCCACATAACCATCAGTAAAGAGATAAAAATATTTATTTTGCAATGGAAGTTCTGTTAGGCTGAAAATCTTTTTTTCGTCACTCATGCTTCCTCCTGTCCCTCCAATAGCCATTTTATTTGGCTTGATGATATTCAAGACGTTGTTTTCAAAATAAATCAATGGTCTATTCGCTCCGGAAAAATACAATTTATTATCATGCTTATTTATTAAACAAAGAGCGATATCCATTCCATCCTTTGACTCTTCGTATTTCCCTTCCTGTTTCAAAACATCCACAATTCCTTCATTGAGAAGCCCCAAAATTTTGTCAGGCATTATTATTTTCTTTTCATTTATAATGTGCTTTAGAATATCATTTCCAATCATCGACATCAAAGCTCCTGGAACACCGTGCCCTGTGCAGTCAACTACTGCAATCAAAAATACATTCGGGTCATCTGTTGGATGAAAATAATAAAAGTCACCACTGACAATATCCTTTGGCATATATAGTACGAATGAATTTGGGAGATATTCGTTAATAAGATCTAAAGGAGGTAAAATAGCAGTTTGAATCTTTTTTGCATAATTGATGCTTTGAATAATATCATTGTTTTTTTCTTCAATAATTTTATTGCTGATCTCCAATTTTGATTTAATAATTTCTTCGCCAACTAAAACTACTCTTACATATCTTAATAAAATAAAAGTTGTAATTACAAATATCAATATGGAAGCAGCAAGATTGAAGAAAAGTATCTTGTTTGCCTCGCCAATAAATGAATCAAATTTCATATCGACTTCCAACGCGCCAACCGTTTTGTTTTCCCTGTTTTTTATAGGAGTCAATGCTGAAAGCCAAGTCCCGAATTCATCTATATAAGGGCCTAATGTCCCACCATTTTCATACATCTCTTTAAATTCGTTGGGAGTGTTTAAAAATGGATCTCCAAAATAGGATGTGTCCGATGAATTTGAAATAAAGTAATATTTATTATTTTGATGATTGAAAAATATTATTGAAATGGGTTCTTCTACATTGTTAATCTGGTCGGCTTTCTTTAATTTACTTTCAGAACGTATGAATATTGAATCCTTAATCAAGTCCGATTTTTTCTTGCCATCTAAAAATAGTGTATTTAAGTATTCTTGATCAGATGCATCCATCTGCAATGAAAGTGTATTTGAAATTGCTTCCAGATTTTTCAAAACGCTGGATTGTGCCTCCTTTAAATAATTTCTATACGAGCTAACTATAAAATAACTAGAGAGTATTAGAAGAGCCAAGAATACTACAATTACAATTTTTGTACTTGATTTATTCCATTCAATAATTTTTATTTTTATCATGCTTCTAAATTAATACATCCGTTGAGATTTGCAATACTATATCGGAAATATACGAATAGAATAGTTCGTTTAAACTATCCTTTCAATATAATAATACCGTTATAAGGATATTTCGTCAGTAGTGCAGATTCTTGTAAAATGCAATCTGATAATGTGGTAAGATTATCTTGAATATTCTATATTCTTCATTTAGGATGCTGTTGTCTTGCAAAAAAAATCAACAATTTAAACAGAGTGTAAATTTGCCCAAAAACAAAAAAGCCTTTCAGTTTCCTGAAAGGCTTCTTTTCCGTGAGAAGCCATGCCCTAATCGAACGAAATTATTAAGGATTTGGCTAGGATTCAGCAGGTTAAGTTTTTGTAATAATTGGTTCGTTAATTCGCCCAAAGTTTTAATCGTTTATCCATTTCCGAAACTAACTCGGCATTATTTTGATAAACGATGTTTGAATTAATCAATTTTTTCAATTTTAAGATGGCATCTTCGGAACTAATTACCCCTTTTTCCAAAAGCTTGTCAAAAATCCACAACATTCCGTGATATTCAATTTCTTTTTTCTTCGCACAATTCCTTACCATTCTATCGCTGCTCACAACCATTGCTTCTAACTTTTCGGCAAGGTGTAAAACAGTTTTATCATTATCAGATAAAGACTTTGGATAATTATTTTTAATAATGATTAACCTATCTTCTTGAGTAATGTTGTGTATAGTGGAAATTTCACATCCTCAGCTCCCAGAAGATCGGAAATTTCAGACCTCTCTTTTAAACGAGGGGATGGTCTTTGAAATCAATATATTTAGGCTATATATGCTGGGGTCAGTTTTTTCGATCAAATGTGGTTTCGCTTATCCAAATTCCCAATAAACTGAATAAAATATAGCTCGACACGTAAACATAATTATAAAAAATTAAATAGCTAATATATTAGCTATTTAACTAAAATATAGCTATATTTGATTAATATATTAGCTAAAATGACGAAATTTGGAGTAGAAAAAAAACCGTTTGATGTTTTAAAGGAATTAGCTGAAAAGCATAAATTGTTAAGAAAGCAAGCTGGTTTATCGCAAAGTGAATTAGCCAAACGATCAGGTGTATCATTAGGCAGTATTAAACGTTTTG
The DNA here is from genome assembly GCA_044377775.1 of Bacteroidia bacterium. Lineage (GTDB taxonomy): Bacteria > Bacteroidota > Bacteroidia > 2-12-FULL-35-15 > 2-12-FULL-35-15 > 2-12-FULL-35-15. The sequence continues at coordinate 1,655 of JBILYL010000210.1, read as the reverse complement.
AACTTACGGGACAAATCTCTTTAGAATCATTACTCAAATCGGTTCAAATACTTAATCGCATTGGTGATTTTGAATTGATTTTAAATTCAGATGACAACTTGAAGAATATTGACAAACTTTTTAGTGATAGAACAAAAATTTAATCATGGAACATGTAAAAAAAATAATTGTTTCTATACTGTTCAGTAAAAATGAAATTGAGTTAGGTGAATTAGTATGTGAAGGGCGTGATATTTATTTTAAGTATTATACCGACTTTATTACTAAAGGCATAGAGATATCTCCGCTTAAATTAAAATTAAATACAAGTATAAATAAAGCCGATGCAATACCTTTTGATGGATTATTTGGTGTATTTGCAGATTCATTACCGGATGGTTGGGGAAAATTATTATTAGATAGAGCATTAACGGCAAAGGGAATTGATATTAGTAATATGACCATGCTTGACCGTCTTGCATTTGTAGGAAGTAAAGGAATGGGCGCATTAATTTATAAGCCTGAAATTGATGATGGAATACATAAACAATTTCAATTTGAATTAGATAAAATTGCAAAAGCCACGCATCAAATTATTTCAGGAACGTCTATAGAGATACTTGATGAATTGTATATATTGGGTGGTTCCTCAGGTGGCGCTCGTCCAAAAATATTAGTAGGTTATAATCCCCAAACACAACATATAATTGGTGCTGAAAAAGATTTACCAATTGGCTATGAGCATTGGATCATAAAATTTCCATCATCTTCTGACAAAGCTGATATAGCTAATATTGAATTTGCTTATTATAAAATGGCGATTGAGGCAGGAATTGAAATGAGTGCGTGTAAACTTTTTAAAGGTAAATCTGGACAAGTATATTTTGGCACGAAACGATTTGATAGAATTGGTAATAATCGCTTACACATGCATTCAGCAGCAGGAATGATGCATGATAACTTCAGACTAAGCAATTTAGATTATGGCAATGTTATGGATTGCGCCTTCCTACTTGAACGAGATGTTCGTGCTTATGAAAAAGTTTTGCGCATAGCAGCATTTAATGTATTTGCGCATAACAGAGATGACCATAGTAAAAATATTTCTTTCTTAATGGATGAAAATGGAAATTGGAAAGTTGCTCCGGCTTATGACTTAACGTTTTCAAGTTCAGGACATGGTATGCATAGCACAATGGTGAGCGGAGAAAGTGCCAATCCTACCAAACAACACTTAATGGAATTAGCCAATTATTTTAAAATAAGAAATGCAAGTGCTATTATTGATCAGGTTCAAGCGGTAATTTTTAATTGGAAAGATTATGCTAAACAATGCAAAGTAGGTACTGATTCTAAAAATAGAATACAAAAAGTGATTGGTAGAAAATTATAGATGTAGTTTTTTTAACTGTGTGTAAAGTTCAAACAACAAGCTGTTAAGGTCTTGAATTCTATACCTGAAGGTTGCAGTATTAAGATGTCTAAAAAAGATGCAAAGAAGCTCTTGGAAAGGGAAAAAATCCTTTAGAATAGAATAACTAACTTTTTGCAAAATTAATTAGAGGTTGAATATTTGCTTTATCAGCCTCTAGTTTTCTATCTATTAAATTCACAAGAAATATAAGGCAATAACCTTTGACAACAAAATTAAAATAAAGGGTATAACCTTTAATATA
>JBILYL010000209.1:0-5248 GCA_044377775.1 Bacteroidia bacterium | reverse complement strand
AAAAGCAAATAGTGAACCGGTCCGCCCGAAACCACATTGGATCTCATCAGCAATCAGCAAAACACCGAGCGCTTTGCAATGGGCACTTAACTTTTTCAGAAAATCATTCTGAGGGACTACCGCTCCCGCTTCTCCCTGTATGGTCTCCACCACCACACAAGCGGTACGTTCGGTGATATGAGAAAAACCGGAGACCGAATTATATTCTATCAGATTGGTATCAGGCAACAAGGGACGAAACGCATTTTTGAATTCTTCATTCCCCATGATACTCAAACTGCCATGGGTACTTCCATGATACGCATTTTTGAAAGAGATGATCTCTGTTCTTCCGGTGAAACGTTTTGCTAGTTTCAGCGCACCTTCAATAGCTTCACTTCCTGAATTCACAAAATAAACAGCACTTAAATTTTGCGGAAGCTGATCGGATAAATGTTTGGCTAATGTAACTTGCGGACTCTGAATATATTCACCATACACCATTAAATGCATGTAGGTATCAACCTGCTCTTTAATGGCTGCAACAACTTTCGGATGCCGGTGTCCGACATTACTCACAGAGATCCCTGAAATAAGATCCAAATAACGCTTGCCGGATGCATCAATTAAATAAACACCTTCCGCTTTTATAATTTCCAAAGCCAAAGGCGTTTCACTTGTTTGAGCTACATGATTTAAAAACAATTGTCGTTGTGAAAGCATTTGCGAAAATACACAAAGTTTAGTCAATTAATATAAAATACAAAGATCTCTCCGCTTCGGTCGAGATGACATTAGAGGATGAGAACCGCTCCGGTCGAAATGACATTAGAGGATGAGAACAGCTTCGGTCGAGATGACATTAGAGGATGAGAACAGCTCCGGTCGAAATGACATTAGAGGATGAGAACAGCTTCGGTCGAGATGACATTAGAGGATGAGAACCACTTCGGTCGAGATGACAAATGAAGAAGAGTATTGCTCCGTTCATTGATTAAAATTTACCTCAAGTGTATAACCAACAAAATTTTATGGATGTTTTTTTTTAATTATATTGCAGTAATCTAAAAAACATGCTGTACTCATTTTTAAAAATACTGATGCGGACAACGGTAAGAATATTCTTCCGCTCGATCACCATCCTCAACAAAGAATCTATTCCTAAAAAAGGCCCATTGCTTGTTTTAGCGAATCATCCCAGCACATTTCTCGACCCAATCGTGATTGCAACAATGCTGGACAGAAAGGTTTTCTTTTTGGCGAAAGGTGAATTATTCAAATCGGCTTTTACGAAATGGTTTTTACCAAAACTAAGCATGATCCCCGTTTATAGAAAACAGGATGATCCGTCACAGATGAGCAAAAATCAGGATACGTTTAAAAAGTGTTACGAGCATTTAGAAAAGGGCGGAGCGATCTTAATGTTTCCGGAAGGAATAAGTATTACGGAGCGGAAACTAAGACCCATCAAAACGGGTGCTGCCAGGATCGTAATGGGTGCCGAGGCGAACAACGATTTCAAATTGGGGGCGAACGTTGTGACCATCGGATTGAATTATGTGAATCCGCACCGCTTTAATAAAGATGTATTTGTAAATATTGATGAACCCATAAAAGTCTCCGACTATAAAAGCGATTACGAAAAAGATAATTTCAGAGCAGTGGAAATGCTGACCGAAAAGATCAGGATGAAACTGGAAGGATTGGTGATCGCTATTGAAGATGATAAAACAGACGAGCTAGTTAAAAATGTGGAGACGCTTTATAAATACAAATTAACAAAGGACAGTGGCTTTTCTAAGAATGATCAGGTTGCGGATTTTACCATTACGAAAAACATTTTCGAGTCGGTTAAGTATTTTTCTATCCATAAACCTGAATTTGTTGAATCGCTGAGAGCCCGGATTGATGAGTACTTCAGCAAACTTCAGTTGTTAGGAATAAACGACATTGATATTGCCAGAAACTTAAAGAATAAAGGCTTTTTTGGAAGTAATATTTTAGCTCTGCTAACAATTGTGATCGGCTTCCCTTTTTATCTCTACGGACTGATCAACAATTATCTTCCTTTTCAAATCCCGGCATTGATCGCTGAAAATGTTATCAAATCAAAAGAATTCCGAGGTCCAATTGCCATGGTCAGCGGCATGTTTACATTTATTATTTTCTATACAATTCAAATCATTCTTGTCAATAAGTACTTCGACAATTCAATTATCACCATCGCATATGCTACGACACTGCCCCTGTTTGGCGTTTTCACCTATTGGTATTTTCATACTGTCACCAAAATAAAAAACAAATGGATGCTGCTGATGTTGTTTTACAAAAAGAGCGTGTTTATCTCTAACCTTATCTCCGAAAGGGAATTGTTGATCGCGGAATTTGATAAAGCAAAAGAAGAGTATAAAGGGATGATGGCCGATTAGTTTTTGAGTAATGTGGTGTTTGGGTGAAACGTGAGATGGTGATGTGGTGAGATGGTGATTGTTATAACCGTCATTGCGAGGTACGAAGCAATCTCAATCCAATCTTAACGAATCGGCTCATCATAGAAGATTGCTTCGTACCTCGCAATGAATGGTGATGGGGTGAAATGTGATGTGGTAATGGGGTGAAACGTGATTGTTGTAAACATCATTGCGGGTTCTGCTACAAAACATAACCCGCAATGACGATACGAAAAACACTATATTTATTGCACCAATTTTACTTCTTCATCTTTCTCTTAATAAACTTCACTAAAAAATACGTAGTTAATCCAAGTATCAGCCACAACGGCCATACATATGCCAAGCCGATTAAAAAAGAAAGAAATCCTTTCCAACCATTACCAAACGCATGTCCCATGCGCCCAAAGAAACCGGGTTCATCCTGCGGTGTGTATTCGAAATTCTGGTGAAAATTCAAATTGACCGTACTGTACGCTACCTGATCATTTAAAAGTTTCAGCTGTCCTTCTTTTGCTTCTATCTCCTCGCGAATCACCCGTAGTTGCTCCTCTACCTCAAGAATATCAGTCACTTTCACCGCTTTTTGAAGCAGATCGATGTAACGTTTCTCTACTTCTTTCTTTGTTTTTAAACGTGCCGTGATGTCGACAAATTCAGCGGAAACATCTTCCATATAAATATTCTTTGAATTTACATGGCTTGCTACGCCTGCCAGATTGCTGACCAATGCATCAAAGTCTTTGTTCGCGACACGGATAACTATTGAATTGGAAATACTATAGGTGGAATTTTGTTCATTCTCCACGCTGATATATGCATTCCCGCTTTTTACAATTTTATCGATGGCAGCACGGGCAACGTTATACTCCTGTACTTCGATATCGATGTCCGCAGTTTTTTTAATTTTCTCCGCCATCTTTAGGGGAACGGAGGCGGATGAAGTGGTGGATGTAATCCCTGTTCCTGAAGCATTTGCCGAACCGGCCTCTTTATCTTCTGAAACATTGGGTGCTGAAAACTTCACGGTTTCATCCATTGCCGGTGGCGATTCTTCGGATGCAATATCCTTGGATTCAAATGCTCCGGTCAATGCATTTCCGGCATCGAACGCTGAATTACTTTTTCCACAGGATGCAATGATCAGCAAAGAAAAAAAGGCGAAAGGGATAAGTTTTTTTGTCATGGCGATTTTTTTTAGATTAGAACGGACAGAATTTTGAAATAGTACGCAAGAGAGATGTAAAAGATTTAAAGATTCCATAAAAGAATTCTACCTAACTTTATATAAAATATTTTTTTATGAGCATTTGGTTTAAACCTTATACACTTAGTGATATTCAATGGATGCTGAAAGACAATATGTGTGAAGCTATTGGTATCGAGATCACAGAACTTACTCCTGACTCCATAAAAGGAAAAATGCCGGTGGATCACCGTACCGTTCAACCCATGAAAATACTGCATGGCGGTGCTTCTGTTGCTTTGGCGGAATCGTTGGGCAGTATCGCCTCCAACTTAATTGTGGACAATAGCAAATATGCTTGTGTCGGATTGGATATCAATGCGAATCATCTTCGCCCTGCTTCGAGCGGCTTTGTATATGCGGAAGCAAAACCGATCCATATCGGCAAAAAAACACATGTATGGGGAATAGAGATTAAGGACGAAAAAGGAAAGATGGTTTGCATCAGCCGTCTCACAATGGCAGTAATACAGGTTACTCCTTAAGATATTAATAATTTATAATTCTAAAATTATATGTGGAAAGAAGAAAATAACATGCTGACACGTACGTTTGAATTCAAGAACTTTGTTGATGCTTTTGCATTTATGACAAAAGTGGCTTTTGAGTCAGAAAAAATGAATCATCATCCTAACTGGACGAATGTATACAATCAGGTAACGATCTCTTTGAATACACATGATGCCGGCAATACTGTTACCGAAACCGACTACAAATTAGCGGATAAGATCGATAAACTTTTTGATGGCTGGGGTGCAAAATTTCAACGATAGAAACATTATAAAAGCGTCATTAACGCGAACGAAGCAATGACGCTCCGCAAAGTGCAATACCATTAACTATTTTTTTCATGCAAAAAAAGTTCATCTTCTTCTTCCTGTTCTTCTTGAGCACGTTTTGTTTTGCACAAAAATCATTGCTCAAGACAGAAATTGAAAACCTGAAAAAGGACAAAGCCATGCAACATGCAACATGGAGTATCTGTGTGATGAATGTGAAGAAAGATTCTGCCATTGCGGAATACAACTCACAGATCAGCGTGGTGCCCGCCAGCACGTTAAAAATTGTGACCACCGCTGCTGCATTGTCTATCCTAGGCAGTGATTTTAAATTTGAAACAAAACTTCAGTATGACGGAACGCTTGATTCAGTCTCCGGAATATTAAAAGGAAATGTATACATCACCGGTGGTGGCGATCCGACATTAGGATCGGAATACTTCAGAGATAAAAAAGATAGTTTAACGGTTGTTGAAAAATGGGGGGTGATACTGCTGGCACGCGGAATAAAAAAGATCGATGGTGCCATCATCGGTGATGCCGGCATTTTCGAAGACAATATGGTTCCTTCACAATGGATCTGGGGCGATATGGGGAATTATTTCGGAGCGGGCGCCTGCGGCTTATCTTATAACGATAATAAATATTCCATCGATTTCAGATCCGGTGCTGCCGGAACAATTACGTCCATCAATAAAATAAAACCGGATGTAAAGGATCTCCAACTTATTAATAATGTGAAGTCGGGAGGGAATGATGACAACGCTTTTATTTTTGGTTCTCAATATTCCAGC
>JBILYL010000208.1:0-5314 GCA_044377775.1 Bacteroidia bacterium | reverse complement strand
ATCCTAAAGCCCTGGAAACATATTTTAAAGGTTTAAAAATAAGTGAATCGATTGGTTTCATCCAAATCATTCCCTACTTCCTAAGCAATATAGGAGATGTTTATGCATTATATTATGAAACAAAAAACAGAGCCGATGTTCTTTATTTTGAAAATGGCATTGAAAAAATGTCCATTTCAACTTCTGTCATTTTAGACTCATCTCTAGCTATTCAAAAAAGAGCATATTTGATTGATAAAAAGTTTGGAGATAATTATCATAGCACTGCAAGTTTATTTGGCATTGCTAAGGTTTTTTTTCTTAAAAAAAAATACATAGAGTCCATTGAATATTTCAAGAAATCATACGCAATTGCTGATACATTAAAAGCAATAAATGAAAAAAGGCAATCAGCTCTTGGCTTATATGAGAGTTTTAAAAAATTGAACAAATTTGAAATGGGATTATATTGGTACGAAAAATATATTGAGCATCGAGATACTATTTACAATGAAGAAAAAGCTAACGTTATAACAAGCAACGAATTTAGATTTGCTTATGAAAAAAAAGCTGCTACAGACAGTATAAAATCGAGCGAAGAGAAAAAGGTAATATTTGCAGAGCTAAAACAAGAGGAAACAAAACGCTATGGCTTATATGGCGGGCTTTTTTTTATGATTATTTTTGCAGGATTTGTAGCTAGGTCTCTTCGGTTAACGCGTAAGCAAAAAAACATAATCGAAATAAAAAGCAAGGAAACTGAAAAGCAAAAAGAAATAATTGAAGAAAAGCAAAAAGAAATATTGGATAGTATATATTATGCTAAAAGGATACAACAATCTCTATTGCCAACTGAAAAATATGTTTCTAAGAGTTTAAAGCGATTAATGAAAAACGGAGATGTTTAAAAAGAAACGTTAGGAAATTCCGAAATGTCAAAAGTTTCCAATAGATTTATCATCATTCCCCCCTTCAACTTTAAATCAAAAAAATACAGCCTAAGGCCTTGAAAAAAAACAATATAGTAAAAAAGACCCTTGAATATCAAGGGTCTTTTTTGTTGTGACCGCGAAGGGATTCAAACCCCTAACCTTCTCATCCGTAGTGAGACACTCTATTCAGTTGAGCTACGCAGCCATTAGCTTTTTAAAAAAGCGATGCAAATATAAACATTTTCCTTGTATCCAAAAGGCTTTAATTAATTTTTATTTAAAAAAATGCAAATTCAGCAAAGCACTATTTTTTTGTAATACATTTGTGGCCAAACCAATTAAATCTTTTTAAAATGCCAATATTAAGTATTGTTTTAGCTGTAATAGCCGTTCTTTTTGTGTTTTTATCTTTTGTAACAGTTGCGCAGGGAACCATTGCTGTTGTGACTGTTTTTGGTAAATACCGCAGAGTAATGGGACCGGGATTAAACATGAAGATCCCGTTTATTGAGGTTATTTTTAAACGTGTTTCCATTCAAAATCGTTCTGTAGAACTTGAATTTCAAGCCATCACTATCGACCAGGCAAATGTTTACTTTAAAGCCATGTTGCTTTATTCTGTTATCAATACAAATGAAGAAAGTATTAAAAATGTGGCCTTCAAATTTATTGATGAACGCAATTTTATGCAAGCACTAGTTCGTACCATTGAAGGTTCGATCAGAGGTTTTGTTGCTACAAAAAAGCAAGCAGAAGTACTTTCTCTTCGTAAAGAAATTGTAGAAGATGTTAAGGGACAAATTGACCAAAACCTTGAAGAATGGGGTTATCACTTAATCGATTTACAATTAAATGACATCACATTTGATGAAGCAATTATTAAATCAATGGCGCAAGTGGTTGCTTCTAGTAACTTAAAAGCGGCTGCTGAAAACGAAGGACAAGCATTATTAATTACGAAAACAAAAGCTGCTGAGGCAGATGGTAATGCAACGAAGATTGCTGCTGAAGCAGAGCGTTTGGCGGCACAATTGCGCGGACAAGGTGTTGCTTTGTTCCGTGAAGAAGTGGCTAAGGGTATGAGTCAGGCAGCTAAAGAAATGGAACAAGCTAATTTAGATACTTCAGTTATTTTATTCAGTATGTGGACAGAAGCAATCAAGAACTTTGCAGAATATGGTAAAGGAAATGTAATTTTCTTAGATGGTTCTAGTGAAGGAATGGATCGTACAATGCGTGAAATGATGGCGATGAATAAGTTGATGGAACCGAAAACACCTGGAGTTAAGAAATAGCAATTCATGAAGCTCATTCTAAAGAACCTTCAAGCTTATAAACTTGGAGGTTTTTTCATTTTACAGGCTTTTAGTTTGTTTATCTGCTATGTTTTATTAAATTAGATAAATAATTAGATAAAAAAACACGCATACATAAATCTCTTGCCGATTGTTTTACTCCCCTGAAGGCACAGAAAATACGAACTGGATTCATTGCATCCCTTATTCTATCGTATTGTATTTTTCAAAAACAAAAAACAAGTGTTTCACTGAAAAGAAAGGAAATTCAGTTTTATAAAAACAAAAAATACAACGTCTTACTTTCTTTCGCACGAAAGCTCACTTTTAATGCAACTAAAAGCGTTATTTGGAGTACAAATTACAGTAAATTTGTTGGAGGAAAAGGTGTATCAGTCTGCATCTTTAAATATAAATGACTAACAAATTATTAAAAATCAAATCTTAATAATTGAATAAACCTTTTTACATATTATTTTTTGTTTTGCTATTGAGTGTGTTTCAATACAAATCTTCTATTGCCCAAACGAATCTTGTTTACAATGGTGATTTTGAATTGTTCAGTACTTGTCCTACTGGAACGGGAGGTTTAAGTGATTGCACAGGATGGTTAAATCCTACAACTGCTACTCCCGATTATTTTAATGCCTGTGCTGGTGCAAGTATTGTGGGGATTCCGAACAATGCAGGCGGTAGTCAAAATGCTTTTTCAGGTGACGGTTATGCCGGTTTTATTGCATTTGAATATGTTCCAGGTCCTACGAGTTGGTGGTTTGAATATATTCAGGGGGAATTTATTCAACCACTTTTAGCTGGCCATAAATACGAACTCACATTTTACGTGAGTTGTGGTGAAGGCTATGCTGACATAGCCATTTCAAAGATAGGAGCTTATTCTTCAGTATTGCCAATTTCTAGAACGGATTCCAATCCTTTTTTGCTAATACCCCAAGTTATAAATTCAAATGAAGTCATATCAGATACGACAGGTTGGACAAAAATATCTGGAACATTCATTGCATCAGGTAATGAACAATTCATTACTCTCGGTTATTTTTCTGATACAATAATTACAGATTCATTAAGAATACAAACTTTTTCCTTCAATCCAACTTCTACTCCAAGAACCTATTATTACGTTGATGGAATTAATGTGAGTGATGTGACACCAGAAATTAATATACCAAACACTTTTTCTCCAAACGGAGATGGAGTTAATGATTTTCTAGATATTTCGAATTTTGGTCTTTCTGAGATTTCATTTTGCATTTTTAACAGATGGGGTATTAAGGTATTTGAAACAAATAAGGTAGGCGATAAATGGGATGGAAGAACCACTTCAGGTATTAGCTGTAATGATGGAACGTATTTCTATGTATTGAAAGCAAAAGACGACAAAACGAATTATGATTTAAAAGGATTTATTCAATTGTTAAGATAAAACTTAACAAAATGAAAAATAAATTATTGATTAATATTGCTCTATTGAGCATTGGTTTTAGCTTGCAACAAAATATTGTTGCTCAGCAAGTCCCCACGACTACCAGCCCTGATCTTCCAGCACTTAACGGAAGAGATGCTAGAGATTTTTGGTCTAGAGCAGGCAATTCAGGAATAGGAATTAATAACCAAAATAATATTTTTGGAACTCTAGGTAGTTTTAACTCACCTATCTATACACAAACCAATGGTGTATTTCGTGAAAAGCTTAATGGAGATTTTACCAGTGGAACCCAATACCCAATCAACGGTTATACATTTGCAACGGGAGTAAATACCAGTGGCTATTTATTGCTGGGACAAAATAATCCAACACAACCTGGTGGAGCATCTCCGCTATTGTATAATGCAAAGGGTGCATTTTCACTATTGCATTTAAATGATCCACAAAGTACAATTCCAGGTGCAGGTTTCACACAAGAATTTGGATATCGCCCTTGGATGAAAACTGGAATTACATTTACAGGAAACAATGACTTAACTGTTTTTGCTAGTGATTTAAGCAATGGTATTTATACTTATACTTTAGTAGCTGATGGAAAAATTGTTGAGACTAAAAAAATGGTTAAACAACAATAGATACTACCAGGTATTTAGTATCAGATGTCAAACTAAAAAGTCCCGAGCTTAACACTCGGGACTTTTTAGTTTATAACCTTATCAGATTAGAATTGTTTTCTAGGACGTCTTTCTCTTGAGAAATTACTTTTTCTATCTCCTCCTCCACTCGATTCGTTTTTTGAGTAGCTTTTTTCTGAAGAAGAATTTTCATTCCCTTTAGATGAACTTCTTTCACGGTCGCTATAGGATTTGCGCTCCGTTGAAGGGCCTCTGTCTGAGCGATCACCATAAGACTTGCGTTCCCCGGAAGAACTTCCGCTAGAGCGATCACTATAAGATCTGCGTTCACCCGAACCTGAACTTCTGCGTTCACCAGATCCGCTGTTACCTCTATAACCCCCTCTGTCTCCACCTCTATCACGGTTTCCACCGCCATATCCGCCTTTGCGTTCTGCACCACCGAATGATCTTCTGTTTCCACCACCTTCATATCCTCCACTTGATCTTCTTTCTCCACTGCTATCACCGCGGGATTCAATGCGCACATTACGGTTGTTGTAACGTGCATTTTTGAATGTTCCCTGTATGATCTCAGCCGATTCCGTTTTTACTTCAACAAAAGAGAAACTGCTTTTAACTTCAATGCTAACGATTGTTGCAATATCAACACCGGAAACTTCAGCAATGTACTGCTTCATTGCTGTGCTATCTAAACTATCTAATTCACCTAAGTTGATGAATAATTTAGTAATACCCGGCGTGGATGAAGAACGCTCTCTGTCTCTTGAAGCACCAGCATTTAGATCAGGAGCATTTTTGTAATAATCTAAAAAGCGGTTAAACTCAGTAGATACAAAACGCTTGATGATATCTTCTCTTGTAAGTTCTTTTAATTCATCATAAATGTTTGGCAAGTAAGCTTCAATCGCTTCTTCATTTACCTCAACATTGTGAATTTTTTTCACCAAGCTGAATAATTGTTTTTCACACGCCTCGAATCCGGTTGGGATCGTACCTTGAATAAACTTCTTTTTGATGATACGTTCG
>JBILYL010000207.1:0-5336 GCA_044377775.1 Bacteroidia bacterium | reverse complement strand
ACATACTGCTAAATCTACCCAACCATCATTATTTATATCACCGAAAGTTATATTTTGAACGAAATATGAACCGGGTAAAGTAGTGGTCGTTTTGGCAATTGTAGTTCCTGTCCATGATAGTTTTACAAGATACATTGTTCCATTAGTTCCAGTTGCTACATCTTTCCAACCATTGTGGTCAACATCGGCTAAAGCCATACCCCATACATTTGCTCCACCTGTAATGGTTCCTAAATCATAATTTGTGAATGTACCATTCGCATTTTGAAGATCAATAACTAATACATCGGATTGATCCATTTTAACAATGTCGTCAAGGCCATCGTTGTTAATATCAACAACCGAAATCGCACAACCACTGCGTGTTAAATTCGAAATTAAGCTGTTGGAGTTAGTAAATGCAAATTGTGCATTAGAAGCTACTGCTCCTAATAAACAAGATGAAGCAATTAAAAAAGACTTTTTGAAAGTAGTTTTTGTCATGAGGACTGTTTTTTAAATTATAGAATTCGTTTAGAGATGAATAAAGTAAATACTTTTTTTATGATTTTACAACTTTTTTGTATACTATTTTAGTTCCCGTGAATATTTTCATATAATATATACCAGAACTTTCTGGTAAATAAAGGCTTATGGAGGATTGGTAGCTTGTGTTTTGAAGCTGAGACTGCAATTTACCATTCGCATCAAACACTTCTATTGATTTGATGAGCGTTCCGTATGTTGCTGAAATAAAGATTTTTCCATCTAATGAAATTGTTGGCCAAGCCTTTATTTCTTCTTGTGTATTATACCCATTGATTCCGGTTGGTAAAAGTACATTGTTGATACTATCGCTTGCTACTAATATCGGTTTTTGATCAGCCGAATTATACATTGTTTCAAAAGCGTTGATCTCGGGTGTACTATATGTAAACATGTCTGCTACCCATTTTGGTGGAACCGACTGATAATATACTTTCGATTTTACACTGATATTACCAACGGCTGCTACCAATGGTACAGCAAAATGAACCCAATCGGTTCCGCTACCTTCAACACTTGCCACTTTGTTGAAATCTGCATCTGCTAATGCATCATTAGAAATCTTAACAGTATCGTAAACGGAAGAAGATGTTGTAAATCCTGTTGGAGGAATTCGGTTGTCTTTTAGTAAAATAGCTGCTCTTTCCAATACAGAGGTGAAGTCTCCATTGACATCACCGGGAACCAATTCATAAATCTGAGGAATGTGTGATTGGTTGATGGTGTTGTGATGGCCTTCAAATGCAGGATCTTCTCCGATTACTTGTTGCTGGCTGTTGAAAATCCCTGATTGAAAAATAGTGTCATTGTTTGAATCGATTACAACAAATTGTAACACTGCTCTTCGTGAAGGATATCCTGATGGAAATTTATGACCCGCTTTGTTTTCTATTTTTACTTTAAAGAAAGCGGTGTCTGAAGTGATGCCCACTTGCTGCAAATCAAAATTGATAGATTTTGATTGCAACATGGCCGTTGTTGCAACGATAGTGGAATCAAAACTTTTATCGGGAACATTTATTCCTAATGTTCCTTTATTGTTTTTGATTAAGTTGAGCATAAAGAGATTTGCCCCCGCAAAAGTATGCTGATTAAAAGGTGTTCTGGGTGTTAAGCCGGTGTATCCATTCGCTATAATGATTGGTTCATTTATAGGAGGCATATGGCAGGTTTGGCATTTGATATTGTTTGCAGGGAAGTCTGAGTTGAGATATTCGTGATGTGTTGCTTGTTCTACAAAATATCCGCCTGTTAACGTTCCGGCTAGATCCGCTGTTTCAGTTATAAGTGTATGGCAAGCAGAACAGATTCTTGATTGATCCATGTGGTCGCTATAAACCGGTGTGAGTCCTTCATATAATTGCATCGGTCCTACCGATGGAGCAGTAAAAGGACCATATTCAACATGGTTGGTATCGTATGGTATAATTCCTGAGAATGTATAGCCTACACTCGGAGCAATTGCATGACATCCTCCACAAGATACCCCATCCAATCCAAGTGAATCTGTAACCAGATCTGATAATCCATAATAGGGGTGACCTTTGAATTGAGATGTATAAGCACCCATCGGTGCATGACAATCTAAACATTTATTTTGAAGCGGTCCGGCATGTCCCGGGTTGACAGTTATTTCATGGCTGACTTTTGCTCTCCAGAAAGGATCTTTTGCAGACAATGCCATCATCGAACTTTCCCATCTGTCAACTAGATTAACATCTTCACCTGCTTCGTTTATGTTGGAGACAGTTGCAGAGTCGTAACCGTGACATCCTCTGCAACTCGATGATGGTAAAAAGTATTCACCGGGCGCTATCGGAGCACGGGTAGGAATTCCCAAGTAGGCATCTAATTGTGTTTGTGTATGAAATTTTTTTGCAGGATTTTTAGACGCGGCAGAATTCATGAATTTGAATCCGATTGCAAAACCAATAATAATACAAATGATTGTAATTTTTTTAATGCTCATCTTATGAATATGTTAGACACACAAATATATACAATCAGTATTACAATTAAAAGCGCTATTTGTTGATTTAAATGTATTTTTGATATAGAAATAAAAAAGTCCCGAATCAAATTCGGGACTTTTTTACTATTTGCTTGAACGTTTCTTGAATTCATTGATTCCTTCATCCAGCCAGTTGGTGTATTCAGGAATACCTGACTTGTAACCTCTCGGATTTCCCAGGAGCTGTTCATTATGATCGATCAAAATGTATAATGGTTGCGTACTTTGCTTATACAAGGTCTCTTCCATGTATTTGAATTTATCCCCTACGGTTGTGATTTCTCTTTCCTGACCGAACCAAAAAACGTTCATATAATCTTTCGGATCCAATTCAGCTTTGTCGTCTACATATAACGAAACCAGAACAACATCGTTGTTTAATCGTTTTGTTACTCCGGCATCAGGCCAAATGAAGTCTTCCGTTTTTCTGCAGTTAGCACATTGAAATCCTGTAAAATCGATCATCAATGGCTTGCCTACTTTTTTTGCGTATGCCAATGCGTGATCGTAATCATTTTTAAAATGTACGATTCCATTTTTGCTTGTATGGATAAACGGTGCAAATTCAGGATCGATGTTGGTTTCGTGTGCACTGCTAGCTCCTCCTGATCCTCCGAATCCGTTGGGTGATTCAGAGTTTTCATACGCTGGTAATACACCGCTGAACAATTTTAATGGCGCACCCCATAATCCTGGAATTAAATAAATAGTTACAAAAAAAGAAATAATAACGATGAACAAACGTGTAACAGAAAGGTGTTTTATATCACTGTCGTGAGATGTTTTAAAGCCACCTAATAAGTAGATGGTCATCAATGCGAAAATAACTACCCAAAGGGATATAAATACTTCACGTGTTAATATCCCCCAGTTATAAGCAACATCTACGTTTGATGCAAATTTTAATGCTAAGGCTAGTTCCAGGAAGCCTAAAACAACTTTTACCGTATTTAGCCAGCCACCACTTTTAGGCATTGAATTAAGCATGGAAGGGAAAAATGCAAACAATCCGAAAGGCAGCGCTAATCCTGAAGAAAATCCGAGCATAGCCCAAAAAGCACCGGAAGTATTGCCGGATGTTGATGCGGCAACAAGCGCATTTCCAACCATCGGACCTGTGCAGGAGAAAGAGACAACAACTAATGCCAATGCCATAAAAAAGATTCCTGCGAATCCACCTCTGTCGCCTTGTGCATCAATTTTATTTACAAAAGAGGATGGTAATACAATTTCAAATGCTCCTAAAAAGGATGCTGCAAAAACTAATAATAATATAAAAATTACAAAGTTAAATCCAGCGCTTGTTGCAAATGTGTTTAGCGCACCGCCTCCCCAAATGGCAGAGATGCCGAGTCCTAATGTTACAAAAATCACAATAATTGACAAGGCATATAAAACCGCGTTCAGTTTTCCTTTTGCTTTTGTTTTACTTCTTTTAAGGAAAAAGCTAACATTCATTGGGATCAATGGAAACACACATGGAGTGAAAAGTGCTGCAAAGCCCCATAAAAATCCTGTTAATAGAATTGACCACCAGGCTTTACCTTCTAAAGTGGTGTCATCCGTCTCCGAAAAAGAATTATTCTTAATAGAAGGAGATACGGAAGTCGGACTAACAATTTTTATCTCTTCTGTTTTAGAAGCGACTTCATTTTTAGAATTAAATGCTTTCACAACTGCACTTGAGTCGATGATACAATTGGTCTCGGTGGCATTTGTTTCCCCTATAATCAATTTTGCATCCTGCTTTTCACACGCAGGGGTTCCTTTTAACTTAAATTCAAATGGAGTAGCGGGCGGAAAAATACATTTCTCTTCGGTACACGCCTGATATTCATATTTACCTTTAACGGTTATTTCTTTATTCGCTTTTAATTTGATTTTTTGTTTGAAGGTTACTGTTTTTTCAAAGTAGGAAACTTCCATTTCAAACACTTTGTCCATTGCTTTAATTGGTGTTCCTTCTGTAGGTTTTCCAATTGCTTCATAGTCACTGCTTTTGTCAACAAAGATGTTTGCTGGCATTGGTCCGTCATCTCCTTTTAAATTGAGAGAATAAACATGCCAATGTTCCTCAATGGTTCCTGTAAATTGCAATTCATATTCACAATCGCTTATTTTTTTACTGCTTACTTTCCATTTAACGGGATCGACAACTTGCGCAACAGAATTGCTAACTATAAAGATGCCCGTGATCAGAAGAAAAAATCTAAAAATATTTTTCATAAGTTGTGATTTAAATTACTTTTTATTTGAACCGTGGTAAAGATAAAAAAATAGCCCCGAAATATCGGGGCTATTTTCAAAATATTATTAGTAATCGATAGCCAAATTCTGTTAAAAAGGCATTAAAATCAATTATTTAGACATTTACTTCAAGTATTCGGTGGATTGGAATTACAACACCCTGCTTTAAAATGACACGTTTGTCTGTAACTCCCCAAACAGTTGTGTTTACCTGTTTTACACATTCCGAGTCTTCAAATGTGATCTTTATTTTGTTGTGTTCCAGATTGCCTAATTTTAAAGCTCTTTCCAGTTCGGATTCTCTGTTCTTGATTTCCGCTTCGGTTGTTAAAACATCTGTATCAGGAAACTTAAGTCCACTGATGCTTTCTTTTTCCACCGAAAGAGGTTTTGAATTTGTTGTATTTGTCATATCGAGAGCGTTTAATAATTAGAAATAAAATATAAACTGCATTCTTTCTACGAGCAAAATCAAAATGCGTTACATATTATGCAAATCTTTTTTATGATGGGTGGTTTTGAGTGAGGCTGATCAATGTTTTATAGAACTCAT
>JBILYL010000206.1:0-5337 GCA_044377775.1 Bacteroidia bacterium | reverse complement strand
GATGGTATGAGAAATACCTGCATGAAACATCATGGAAAAAAGAATAAAAAATGTAAGTCCCAAACGAGATCGTGTTATATGTTGCAGGATGGCATGTGTGGCAAATCGATGGATTGTGATCCGCACCATGAAATGATGATGAAGATGCATGGTGGAAGTTCTTGTATGATGGAACATAAAATACCTTGTATGATGGGTGCTAAAATGCCTTGTGTGAAAGAAGGTGGACCGATGAAAAAGGATTCGATTATGTTGAAAAAATAAATTGAATAAAATTAATTACAAAAAAAATAACAAATGAAACGTCTGCATTTTATCCTCGTTACTGTTCCTCTCGTCTTTGTTTTTTCGTGTGTCAGCACAAAAAAATATAACTCACTCGATGCGAATTATAAGAAAGAGAAAGACAGTCATGCGCAATGCAATGATCAGTTAAAAAGTGCGAAGGCGCTGAATACGGATCTGTCAAATCAAAAAACGTTGCTTGCTGCGGAAGTTGATTATTTAAAAAAGAACAGTACGGAAGTGCTGAATGCATTGCAGGATATGTCTGTCTTGTCAGCAAAACAGGCTGAAAGTGTAAAGCAGTCGTTGGAAAATATTTCTCAAAAGGATGCATATATCCGTAATCTGCAGTCTGCAATTAGCCGTAAAGATTCATTGAATATGATATTAGTGATGAATTTAAAAAGCAGTTTGGGTGATATAAACGACAAAGATGTTACGATCAAGGTTGAAAAAGGTGTAGTATATATTGAGATCTCGGACAAGATGTTATTCAATTTTGGTAAATATGCGGTAACAGAAAACGCAAAGGTTATTTTAGGAAAAGTAGCTAAAGTGCTGAATGCATATCCGGATATTGAATTTTTAGTAGAAGGACATACAGATACAGTGCCTATTCATAATTCCTGTCTGGAAGATAATTGGGATCTGAGTGTGAAGCGTGCCACATCGGTTGTCAGGATTCTTGAGAAGGAATATAAAATGAATCCATCCAGAATGACCGCTTCCGGACATGGTGAATATGCTCCTGTTGCGTCAAACTTTACAGATGAAGGCAGAGCTCTGAACAGGAGAACGCGAATAATTATTCTTCCTCAATTAGATCAGTTTTTCAAATTGCTTGTTACGAAAAAATAGTGTCAAAATTTTGCTTTTCTGGATTGTAAGCAATAGGGCATATCTTTAGTTTACGAATAAATAGGCCATATTAAAATGATCTTAAAACTTGTTTGGAGAAATTTATGGCGTAATAAACATCGTACGTTCATTACAATGATGTCTATCTCTTTTGCTTTAACTTTTGCAATCCTGATGGAGTCTTTTAAGAAAGGAGTATTTGATAATCTGATTGAAGATGTAGTAAGTTTTTATCATGGTTATATACAGATACACAAAAAAGGTTATTGGGACGAACAAATTCTTGATAATTGTTTCGTTGCAACCGATTCCTTGACAAAAATATTAAAAAAGAATCCACATGTGAAAGAAGTGGTGCCGCGCTTAGAAACCTTTGTCCTGGGATCATTGGGGGGTAAAACCAAAGGGTGTTTGCTTGTAGGAACCGATCCTGAAAAGGAAGATAATTTAACACAGTTAAAAAGTAAAATCATATCCGGAGACTATTTTAAAAAGGATGAACGGGTTGCGCTTGTGGCTTCGGGATTGGCAAAGCGGCTTAGTTTGAATGTTCATGATACTGTAATCTTATTGGGACAAGGATATCATGGTGTGATGGCTGCGGATAAATATTTGGTAAAAGGTATTGTACAATTCGGTTCTCCTGAATTAAACAATGGATTAATATTTTTACCGATCTCGACCGCTCAAAACTTTTTAAGTGCAGAAAATATGCTTACTTCTATTTCGTTGGGGATCGATAAGCCTGAAAATATGGGAAGGATTCAACAAGATATAGAAGGCCATTTAGATACCGATTATGAAGTAATGAACTGGAAACAGATGATGCCGGAAATTGATAAACATATCAAGGCGGATGGCGTTTCCTTTTACATTTTTACAGGTATTTTATACCTCATTGTTTCATTCGGTATTTATGGTACAATATTGATGATGACTGCAGAACGGAAATTTGAATTCGGGATGCTCGTTGCGATCGGAATGAAAAAAATATTGCTGGGAATAATGTTATTTGTTGAAACGTTTTTTATCACATTACTTAGTCTGATTGTTGGATTCTTTTTTAGTTTACCCTTTGTGATTTATTTTAATCGTTTTCCGCCAAGGTTTTCAGGAGAGTTTGCAAAAGCGTACGAGCAGTTTGGTTTTGAACCGATATTTCCTACAGCAATTGATCCTGCTATTTTTTTATCGCAGGCGGCAATTGTATTGGTACTTGCTTTCATAATCGGACTTTATCCTTTATGGTATATTTTCAAATTGGATTCTATTGAAGCAATGAAGAAATAAGATCACATATTTTTTGATAAAAATAAAATACATTGAATAATACAGATCTTTATCAGCCCCAAAAAAATCGCCTGCGTTTTATGATGATCCGTATGGCATGGCGCAATGTGTGGCGAAATAAGAAAAGGAGCATAACAATTATTTCTGCTGTTATCATTGGATTGTGGGCCGGCATATTTTTAATGGCATTCTATAATGGGATGATAGAACAACGTATTAAAAGTGCTATATCCAGTGAGGTTTCTCACATGCAATTGCACCATCCCGAATTCAGAACGGAATATGATTTATATTATTTTTTAAATCATGGGAAAGATATTTTAAACACGATACAGTCTGATGAGCATGTTGTTGTTGCTGCAGGCCGTGTGATCATTAAAGGTATGTTGGCTTCTCCTTATGGAAGTTCAGGGATAACGATAAATGGAGTAATGCCAAATGAAGAAAAAGAAATCACCGGATTGGCAGACAAACTAACTCAGGGAAATTATTTTAGTGCAGAAAAAGAAAATGAATTATTGATTAGTGAACGGCTTCAAAAAAAATTAAAATTAAAATTAAAGAACAAAGCCATTATTACTTTTCAGGATAAGGATGGAACAATTATATCCGGTGCATTTCGTGTTGCAGGCTTTTATAAAACTATTAATGCACCTTATGACGACAGTAATATTTTTGTGAAGATCATGGATGTTGATTCCATTTCCGGACTTAAGGATCAGTACAATGAGATCGCTGTATTATTAACATCGAATCAACACTTGGGTGTTGTGCAAAAAAAGCTATCACAGTTGTATCCTGAAACCGAAGTTAAAAGCTGGATGGAGATTACTCCGGAATTGGGATTAACCGTTTCTGTGGGTGATCAAATGGTGTTTATCTTCATGGGGATTATTTTGTTGGCACTGGCATTTGGAATTGTAAATACAATGATGATGGCAATATTGGAAAGAACAAGGGAGATTGGTATGCTGATGGCTTTAGGTATGAATAAACTGAAAGTTTTCAGTATGATCGTTTTTGAAACATTCTTTCTTGTGTTGGCAGGTTGTCCATTTGGAATATTTTTCGCTTTAATAAGTATTGGGATTTTCCAAAAAACGGGGATCAATCTTAAGCAGTTTATGGAAACGTATTCAAGTTTTGGATACAGTAATATTATTTATCCCAGTTTGTCGCCAAAACATTTTGGAATGATCCTTTTGCTGGTAATTATAACAGCTTTTGTTTCATCTCTCTTTCCGGCAAGAAGAGCATTGCGTTTAAAACCGGCACAATCTATCAGAAAATGAAAGCAGAAGCATCAGAAGTAGTAATTGATTCGCATAATCTTGTTAAGATCTATGATCAGAAAACCGTTCCTGTATATGCACTAAACGGAGTTCATCTTCATATTAAACGTGGAGAGTTTACGGTTATAAAAGGTCCTTCCGGCTCTGGAAAAACAACCTTATTAAATATGATAGGAGGATTAGATAAGCCAAATACAGGATATGTTGAAATAAACGGAACTAATATTACCGAATTAAAAGGGAATGCATTAATTGATTTTCGTTTGAGAAACATCGGATTTGTTTTCCAATCGTATAATCTGATTCCGGTTTTGACTGCGAAAGAAAATATTGAATTTATTATGCTTTTGCAAAATCGATCGGCAAAGGAAATTGAAAAAAGAGTTGCAGAATTATTGGAACAGGTTGGCCTTTTGGATAAAGCAAAAAAAAGACCGAGTGAATTATCTGGAGGGCAACAACAGCGTATCGCGGTGGCAAGAGCCTTGGCACCTAAGCCTCAGTTTATTCTGGCGGATGAACCAACAGCAAATCTGGATTCTGTTTCTGCCGGAAACTTGCTGGATATGATGGCAAAACTAAATAAGGATGAAAATATGACATTTGTTTTTTCTACTCATGATCAACGTGTCATTGATAGGGCAAAGCGGGTAATCACATTGGAAGATGGAAAAATAATTTCAGATAAATAAAGAGATGTCTGGTGCCGGATAGTTAATGTGAGATGAGCATTTGAATAAAAATACAAAACCCTTGAAGGGGTTACCTTCAAGGGTTTTGTTTGATTTTTGTATCACTAACGTGATCCCGCTGGGATTCGAACCCAGGACCCCTACATTAAAAGTGTAATGCTCTACCAGCTGAGCTACGGAATCTAATCTACACTTTTATTGCAGTCCCTAAAACCAGTATTTGATTTTGGGAGTGCAAATATAGATGCATTATTTAATTTTGCAAAGCCTTTTTTAATAAAAACCAAATTATTTTCTTTCTACCTGATTATCAGTCTATTTCACTTTCGTCTCTTATCCGTTTCACTAGTCCTCCAATGATTTAAACTTATAGGCGAAAGAAGCGGATATATCGTAAAAAAGTGGTATAATTGTGAATAACATTTTCATCATTTTGAGCGATTCTCTTGAAATAAAACCCGTTTTAGGTCTTTCTGATCTGCTTTTTGGTTCAACAATGGCCGAAGCTGAAAAGATATTCGGAAAAGCTGAAGAGTCGGAATTTCTGGAAGATATCGAAGAGTTTCAATCTACCGTCTGGCATTATTGGGAAAGAGGATTCTCTCTTTTTTTTGACGAAAATAAAAATCAACTTTTCTGTTGTGTTGAAATTGATAATCCGGAGGTGCTCTTGTGGGGGCATAAAATCTTTGAGATGAATGAAAAGAAGATCATTGAATTGTTTAAGAGTAAAGGAATAACGGTGTTTGAAACCGAAGTTCATGAATGGGGAGAAAAACGATTGAGCTTTGACGATACTAACATTGATTTCTATTTTGAAAAAAATAAATTGAGTTCTATTAATTATGGTATGTCTGAAATGGATCTGCCACTTATATTTCCAAACTAATGTCAAAAATATTTTTAACCGGATACATGGG
>JBILYL010000205.1:0-5340 GCA_044377775.1 Bacteroidia bacterium | reverse complement strand
TCCGATCTAGCAATAGCACAAGATCCTGAATTTACTCAGTTTTATGCAAATCCACTTTATCTGAATCCCGCGTTGGCAGGCTCCAATATTTGTCCGCGTGTAAATATTAACTACCGAAACCAATGGCCCGGGATTTCCGGAACCTATGTTACAACAAGCGCATCTTTTGACCGGTATGTATTCAGGATTAAAAGCGGTATTGGTTTATTAGTAACGAATGATAATGCCGGCAACGGAACGTTAAAAACTACAAATGTGAGTGGGATCTATTCAAAGCAAATTCCGATCAACAGGAACTTCTCTATCAATGCCGGATTTCAAGCAACTTATGGACAAAAATCAATCGACTGGAGTAAACTAACCTTTGGAGATATGATTGACGAACGTAGAGGCTTTGTAAAATACTCAGAAGAGATTCCGGGTAACGGAAAAAAATCATACGTTGATTTTTCTGCTGGTGCTGTCGCTTTCAGTAAATATATTTTTGTTGGTTTTGCCGCACATCATTTAACACAACCCGATGAAGGATTACTTGGTACAAGTAAATTACCGATAAAGTATACCGGTCATGCCGGAGCGATAATTCCTGTAGGAGATAAAAGCAACGAAACAACCGTCTCGCCAAATATTCTATATCAGCAACAACAAGATTTCCGCCAATTGAACTTAGGAGTTTATATTACAAAAGGTGCCTTGGTCGGAGGATTATGGTACAGAAACAGCGATTCGTTTATCATGTTGATAGGCTTTCAACATGGAGTGTTTAAAGCAGGATATAGTTATGATGTAACAATTTCAAAGTTAACCAACGCAACAGCAGGTTCACACGAAATTTCAGTAGGAATGAATTTTTATTGCAAGAAACCAAGGCCAAAATACCGTCCGGGTGTTTGTCCGAGTTTTTAGTTCATATTATATAGAATGAAATGCTTATTCATTTCTCGAGAGAAATCTGGATTTACAAATTTAAAGAAGAGTTTATTATCAAGAACGAGAGAATGGAAAAAGCAATAAAAAAAATATTTAAAGAATTTGAGGTGGATGTAGCACCTTCTGTTTGGTTAAAAATTAAGCGGCAATTAATTTTTAAAAATAGTTGTTTTAAAATCCTGAAATAAGAGAGCAGGATTTATTTCAGACAGGAAGACGAAGTTAGGGAATAAGAGCCTAAACTTCTTCTGAAAGTCGCCCCGACCATACATCGGGATTGTTTATGATTTGATTGATTAATCATTTCATTTAGTTTAGAGGGCAGAAAAGCTTCGCAATTGCGAAGCTTTCTGTTTTTAATAAAGCAGCGTTGGAAACTAAACACTTAGGGCTATAGAAAATGTGGAAGTGTTTCCATTTAAAATTTTATAACAACAACTCTATAGATTCGACCTCCGGTAAATTAATCAGCTAATTAATTTCCCACATAACTGATCTTAAATACCGTTCTACGATTTTGTTTGTGTTCTGCATCTGAACATTCAAAGCCATTCACACATTTATTACTAAGTTGCGTTTCACCAAAACCTTTGGCTAACAGTCGTCTTTTATCAATTCCATTAGCTACCATAAAGGCAACAACAGTATTTGAACGCTTTTGAGAAAGCTCCATATTGTAATCGTCACCCGCAACAGCATCCGTGTGGGCCTGTACTTCAATCCTCAATTTAGGATTACTTTTCAATGCTTCAATCGCTTTATTTATAACTACTTCTGCTTCGGGCAAGACATCAAACGAACCGGAAGGATAATAAATATTTTCAATGATCAACAACTCTGATTTATCTTTTGAAAGCTTTAAAGCCTTTAACCATGGATCTGTAGCCGATATTTTTGCCATTTGTGCTTTATCTCCCGGCAACAAAGTATATCTGAAATATCCTGCAGGATTGCGCATTAACTCTTTAATGATCTTTCCGTTTTCATCTGTGATCAAAATTTTATTTCCGGAAATCGTTTTTGAATCAGCACTATCCGTTCTAATTGTATAATCTTCTTTTGGGGCTAATTTTGAAAATAAAAAGGCTCCGAAAGCATCTGTTTTTTTACTAGAAAGGGCTTCTCCCTTGCCGTTCATTAATGTAACAGTTATATTTGCTAAAGGAGTTTTGGTTTCATCTGAAGCAATCAGCCTTCCTTTGATATCAACCAATATCGGAGCGTCATCCAATGTCATTAAACTCATAGTCGAATAATCGGAAGGAAGAATCTGAAACTTAAATTTTTGATCTCCTGCTTCAGTAGAAGTAATCACTGCATTTCCAAATTCATCAGCGATTATAAATTTTTGTTTTTTTGACAATGGTGTATCACTAACATCCATTGTTAAAAAGTAAACTTGATCATATGGTAAATTTTCAAACTTAAATCTTCCGGAAGGATCTGTATTAGTAGTGAAAAACACCTCTCCTTTTTCGTTTACCAAATAAACTTTGCGGTTTTGAAAGGGAGCCTTATTTTCATCATCGGATAATATAGAACCGGCAAAAGTTACTTTTACTTTCGAATCATTGATGAGTCTTCCTACTTTAATAGTTTTGGAAGATGTATTATGGTAAATATCAGAAACAATGATATCCAATTTTCTTACCTCACCTTTTAGTGGTATGAAACATTTGAATTCGGGATTGATTTCATTCTCATTAAATTTAGCTGCTACTCCGTTTATTTTAATAAATTCAATCAGACTTTTGTCCTTCACATAGCCGTCAATTAGGACATCTAGTTGATTTTCGAACACATTGATGAAATTATTTATGTCAACAATAGGGTATTCCATTTTTATATCCGGTGTGTCACTTTCACGATTGGCATCATATAACTTTTGTTTTGTATCTGCAAGTAACTTTATAGTTTCAGGCTTATTTGATATCGTTACAGATTTTGAAAAATCGTTAATCGCTTCTTTATAATTACTTGATTCCAGGTAACATTTTGCGCGATTTAAATACACCTCCGCATTTTTATCATCCAACTGAATGCATTTTGTAAAATCATTGATCGCACTTTGAAACTGACTGGTTTTCTGCGACACCAATCCACGCTGATAGATCGGTTCAACATCTTTTTCGTTCATTACGATTGCTTTTGTTAAATCACCAATTGCATTTGTAAAATCATTTTTCAATAAATATGGGAAACTTCTATAATAGTAAATGCGATAATTTTGGGGAGCAATCGAATCAGTAGCATCTATTTTTGATGCCATTGTATAATTTTTTATTGCATCGTCATACATTGCCGTTTTTGTTTGCGCCATAGCTAGATTCGAATAATAGGGCTTGAACATAGGCTGATTCCTTTCCGTTAGTCCATTCATAATGGTCACAGCTCTTTGGTATTCTGAAGTCGCAACCACATAGTCTTTCAAACTATCCTTGCTTATTCCTTTTAAAAAATGCAGGCGATGGTTGTATTGATTTTTCAAAAGAGCCGTTTCACAAGTCGCCAGGGCATCAGCAAATTTTTTTGTGTTGATCAGGCACCAGGCTTTTTGTTCGTATGCTTCAATGTTGTCTTTGTCTTCTTCTAAAACTCTATCCACATCAAACAACGCTTGCGGCCATTTGTTAATGAAAATTTTTAACTCCGCTGCTTTCAGATATAACTTTTCGTCTTTGCCTTTAATATTTATGGCGTTATCATAATCAGCAATTGCTTTTTCAATTTCTTTTTTCTTCTCATAAGCTTTTGCACGCTCAACCATCACCTCATCGTCCTTCGGTTTTAGTTCAAGAACTTTTGTGAAAAGGACGATGGCTTCATCAGTTTTCCCGTCTTTGGCCGCATCTTTACCTTGAGAAAATAATTTACCGGCACTTTGAGAAAAAGAAGAGATACATCCTAAAAGGAATAGAACAGAAAATAATAAACGGAGCAATTGTTTCATGAAACTAAATTATAACATTTTTTGAGATCAATAACGAAAGTAAAATCCTTCTGAGAAGGCTTTTACTTTTGTTTATAAAAGATGACGATTTATGTACATATAGAAGAAGTCAAAAATTGATTCTGTCAATATCAACTTTTAAAACCTATTAATAAAGGCCCTGCAACGCTTTCTTGAAACTCACTTTATCATCCACAATTTTTGCAAGTGCATCAATGCTCACACGATCCTGTGTCATCGTATCGCGGTGACGAATGGTAACAGTATTGTCTTCTAATGTTTGATGATCAACAGTGATGCAAAATGGTGTTCCGATCGCATCTTGTCTGCGGTAACGTTTCCCGATCGTATCTTTTTCATCATATGTTGTTGCGTGATCAAATTTTAAAAGATCTAAGATCTCTCTTGCTTTTTCAGGCAGACCGTCTTTTTTTAATAATGGTAAAACCGCCACTTTAATAGGAGCCAAAAATGCAGGAAGATTTAAAGCTGTACGGATTGTTCCGTCTTCCAATTTCTCTTCAACAAACGCTTTTGACATTACCGCTAAAAACAAACGATCCAATCCAACCGATGTTTCAACCACATACGGAACATAGTTCTGATTCAATTCAGGATCAAAATACTGAAGTTTTTTACCCGAATGTTGTTCGTGTGCCTTTAGATCGAAATCTGTGCGTGAGTGAATTCCTTCCAGTTCTTTAAATCCGAAAGGGAAATTAAATTCAATATCACAAGCCGCATTGGCATAGTGTGCTAATTTAATATGATCGTGAAAACGGTAATTCGCTTCTCCGAATCCCAATGAATTATGCCATTTCATACGGGTCGCTTTCCAGTGATGATACCATTCCATTTCAGTACCTGGACGAACGAAAAATTGCATTTCCATTTGTTCGAATTCACGCATACGGAAAATAAACTGACGCGCAACGATCTCGTTACGGAAAGCTTTTCCTGTTTGTGCAATCCCAAACGGAATTTTCATCCTACCGGATTTCTGCACATTTAAAAAGTTCACAAAAATACCTTGTGCCGTTTCCGGACGTAAATAAATTGTATTTGAATCTTCACTCACAGCACCCATAGACGTGCTGAACATTAAGTTGAACTGACGCACTTCTGTCCAGTTTTTAGAACCAGAGATCGGACAAACAATTTCGCAATCGATGATGATCTGACGAACTGCTTCCAGATCATTTTTCTCCAAGGCATCTTTGAATTTTGCAAGAATTGCATCTGCCTTCACTTGATTTTCCAATACACGTGCATTGGTTGCTTTAAATTGAACTTCATCAAAAGCATCACCAAAACGCTCTTTCGCTTTGTCCACATCTTTCTGGATCTTGCCTTCGATCTTCGCTACGTGATCTTCAATCAACACATCCGCACGATAACGTTTTTTACTGTCTTTATTATCGATCAATGGGTCGTTGAATGCATCAACGTGTCCGGATGCT
>JBILYL010000025.1:0-15952 GCA_044377775.1 Bacteroidia bacterium | reverse complement strand
TGCAGTTGACAAAGTAAAGATGATCGAACCAAGTGATGATTATACCAGCATTGATTTTTCAAACAGAAAAACCAACCAAGCAATTGCAGATGAAAAATTTATTATTAAGTAGTAGTTTTGTAATAATGCTGCTTACAGGCTGTACATTTGGTCATTACGGTAAATTAATAAAAACCGGCACGGGCACATCCGATTACACTAAAACCCTTTTCGGAGACAACTTTAATTCTTTTCTATTTAAAACCAACATTACAGTTTACAACAAAAATTTCAGCGGACTATTGGTTACAAAACAGTTATCAGCGAATGATTACCGCGTAATTTTCACGACAGAATTGGGAATGAAAATGTTCGATTTCGAGTTTAAAGATACCGCGTTTACTCTTCATTATTGTGTCCCGCAATTCAACAACCCGAAACTGTTGAAAGTCATTCAAAAAGACATAGAAACGCTTTTAATGAGCAACATTTCGAACAAAAAAAAGACACATTATGAGGATAAAGATGGATTTTACCGCATTCAAAAGTTAGAATTTCCGAACGTTGAAAACTATTATTTTACTGAAAAATCATCCGGACACCTCACTAAGATCGAACACGCAAAAAAAAGAATAAAAAAGACTACCTTTACACTATCAAATTACCAAAACGATTTTCCGGATAATATCTTGATTCAGCATCATGATTTAAAATTGAAAATCGAGTTGAATTTGCTCAAAAAACAACTAAACATAGAACGTTAAATTTTCAAACCTGAAACTTAATAATGCTATTAAACGACTTCTTTAAAATTACAGATATAAAAAATGCAGATAAATACACGATCAGCATTGAAATGAATCCCAAACATGACATTTACAAAGGTCATTTCCCAGGAAACCCAATTACACCTGGCGTTTGTTTAACTCAAATGGTTAAGGAAACATTAGAGCACATTACCAATAAAAACCTCCAAATGGTAAAGGGGGATAATCTTAAATTCACGGCAATTCTCAACCCGGAGATCGATACGAATGTAACGATGAGTTTGAGTATTAAAATAAAGGAGGAAGGCCTGCTGCATGCCGAAAGTATCATTTCCGGAGCAAATGCCAATTTCTTTACATTCAGGGGTAGTTTTAAAGAAATTTAAACCTCAATTATTCTTTATTTCCCTTACTGAAAATCAATTAAAAATGCTATTTTTGTAGCTATTAAAATTTGCCCTCTCAGGGCAATTTTTTTTGTTTAAAATGCTATTGAAATGACACCGCTTATTATTGATTACGAGTTATATAGAAAAAAGATCGATGCGCTTAACTGTTGTGTGATCATTCCCACTTATAACAATGAGCAGACCATAAAAAGTGTGATCGATTCGGTTTTAAAATTCACGGATCATATCATTGTTGTGAATGATGGAGCAACAGACCATACAGCTGAAATACTAAAACAATTTTCCCAATTGAATATTCTCTCCTATTCACCCAATCGGGGAAAAGGAATTGCTTTGCGCACAGGAATAAAGACTGCTCTGGAAAAAGGATATCGATACGCCATAACGATTGACAGTGACGGGCAACATTTTGCAGATGATATTCCAGTATTTATTGATAAGATTGAAGATGAACCCGATTCACTTTTAATTGGCGCACGTAATTTGAATCAAGAGAACATGCCGAAAAAAAATACATTCGGAAATAAGTTCTCTAATTTCTGGTTTATGCTTTTTACTGGCATCAACTTGCCCGATACTCAATCCGGATATCGTCTTTACCCGATTCAAAAGATGAAAGGAATGCGCTATTTTACTTCCAAATATGAATTTGAAATTGAAGTAAGTGTAAAAGCAGCATGGCGTGGAATTCAGGTATTGCCGGTTTCAATCAACGTGTTTTATGCTGAAGCTGATAAAAGGATCAGCCACTTTCGTCCTGGAAAAGATTTTACAAGAATAAGTTTATTAAACACCTATTTGTTTTTCCCGGCAATGCTATGGTATAAGCCAATCAGGCTTGTAAAAAAACTGAATGTAAAAACTATAAAGACGGTCATAAAAAAATATTTTCTGGATTCAAACGAATCGGTTATGAGAAAGTCCGTAGGTGTAGCGTTTGGCGTTTTTATGGGAATTGTTCCTATCTGGGGATTTCAATTTGTAAGTGCCCTTATATTTGCACATTTCCTGAAACTCAATAAGGCAATCGTTGGATTAGCCGCTCAAATCAGTATGCCACCAATGATTCCTGTGTTGTTATACGGTAGTTTAAAAACCGGACAATGGATTTTAGGCAGAGAAATGAGCGATACTATTTCAACAGATCAACTTACCTTGGATACAATTAAACAATTAATCCACGAGTATCTTTTTAGCGGAAAAGTGTTACAGCATTTTTATGAATACTTATTGGGAAGTATGGTTTTTGCAACCATATTGGCTCTTGTATTCGGAAGTATGACGTATATTGCTTTGAAGCTGGCAGGGGAACGATTGTTAAAACCTGCGAATAACATCTAAATGGAATTACTTTTTACATATATCTATCGTTTTCTAAAAAAGAGAAGAGTTCTTTTTTTCCTTTTATTTTTAGGAGCATTCGGTATTGTAAGTTACTATGCATCAAAAATAAAACTGGAAGAAGACATCACTAAAGTGATGCCCACAGATGCAAAAGTGGAAAGGCTCAATTCCATTTTCAAAAACTCTAAGTTTCTTGACAGACTTGTTATTACTGTTTCATCATCCGACTCAACAGTTATTCCTGAAGCCGATGTGTTGATCGCATATACAGACAGTCTTATTTCCTCCGTTCAGAAAATTGATACTTCTCTCATCAAAGAAATCACTTATAAAGTGAATGACGATATAATGTATGATGTATACAATACGTTCATTGAAAACCTTCCGATATTTTTAGAAGAGCACGACTACAAAACACTGGAGCACCTCATTACAAAAGAAAAGCTGGATACCACTCTTGAAAAAAATTACAAGACCTTACTTTCGCCCGCCAGCCTTGTTCTGAAAAAAAACATCCTGCGTGACCCGATTGGTATAACACCCTACGCCTTGAAGCGGATGCAAAGTCTTCAATTTGATGATAATTTCGAATTGGAAAATGGATACATCTTTACAAAGGACCGAAAACATGTATTGTTTTTCATTACTCCTCAACCAAAATCAGCTGAAACGGCTAAAAACACTAAATTACTAGCTGCAGTTGACAAATGCATTGCAGAGGCCTCGCAAAATAAACAAGTTCAAGCTGAATATTTCGGAGCTAGTGCTGTTGCCGTTGGAAATGCAAAGCAAATAAAGAGTGACATCATTCTCACACTTTCAATAACTATGATCGGCTTATTCCTCTTTATAGGAATGTTCTTCAGAAGAATCGAAGTATTCTTTATTATTTTTATACCTGTACTTTTCGGTGCTGCATTTTCACTCGCATTACTCTACTTACTAAAAGGCGAAATCTCGGCAATTGCATTAGGAGCAGGATCGATCATATTAGGAATCGCCATCGACTACAGCATACACTTCTATACACATTTTAAGCACCTTAATTCTGCAGAAGAAACGATCAAAGATCTTTCGTTTCCTTTAACATTAGGAAGCACGACTACCATTGGAGCACTTTTGAGTTTGTACTTTGTAAAATCTGAAGCGCTTCAGGATTTCGGATTATTTGCAGCGTTTAGCTTAATGGGGGCAGCATTGTTCACACTGATCATCTTTCCGCACCTGATGCGGAAGAAAAAGAATATTGTTCAGGAAAACTTGGAGCACAAACCCAACATCATCGAAAAGATCGCAGCCTACAAATTTGAAAAAAACAAACCACTTATCTGGTCGATCATCATTGTATCCGCTATCTCTTTATATACTTCACAACAAGTAAGTTTTGAAGGAGATATGATGAATTTAAATTATATGGATCCGCATTTGGCAAAGGCCGAACAAAACCTAAACGCGATCAGTAATGTATCATTGCGGAATGTGTATATCGTATCAAGCGGAAAAAATCTGGATGAAGCCTTGGAATACAGTGAAAAAAATATTCCATTATTAAACAAGTTAGAAAAGGAAAAAGTTTTAAATAAATATTCAGCAATCTCTACCATTTTACTCTCAAAAAAGGAACAGGAAAAACGCATAAAACGCTGGAAATATTTTTGGACCGCAGATAAAAAAGCTATACTCAAGGCTGATCTCATCAGTAAAAGTGAAAAATACAAATTCAAAGAAAATGCTTTTTCGGAATTCTATTTAATGCTAGAAAAAGATTTTTCAACCATAGACGCTAGTGCTTTTAGTGGATTAAAAACGAGTATGCTGGATAACTACATTACCGAAAAACCGGATGAAACTACGGTTGTTACAGTTATTAAAACAACAGCGGAGAATGAAGACAAAGTAGTAAATGCCTTCACTGAAGACGAACATTTGATCGTTTTTAATAAAAAATTTCTAACCAACCGTTTCATTGATATCATCAAAAATAATTTTAACCTGATCCTCACCATTTCTTCTCTACTGGTATTGATCATGCTGATCGTTTCCTACGGCAGGTTTGAACTCGCCATCATCACTTATATTCCAATGATGTTGAGCTGGCTTTGTATATTAGGAATAATGGGACTTTTTGGAATAAAATTCAACATTATCAACATAATCATTTCAACATTCATTTTTGGTTTGGGTGACGACTATGCGATTTTTATTACAGATGCCTTGATGAGTGAATACAAAACAGGGCAAAAGAATCTTACATCATACAAAACAGGGATTTTTATCTCTGCAACAACAACGATGATTGGCATTGGTGTTCTTGTTTTCGCATCACATCCAGCTTTAAAATCAATTGGATTAATAACCATCATCGGAATGTTTTCCGTCCTGATAATCTCAAATACGATCCAACCTGCATTATTTAATTTTTGTATCACCAACAGAACAAATAAAAAGCATGTTCCTTTCACATTCCTTAGTTTGTTTCAATCGGCATTTGCATACTCTTGGTTTGTACTGGGCTGCGTTATACTTATTCCAACGGGATTAATAGTTGTAAAACTATTGCCAATTCCCAAAAAAACACGGTTAAAAATCTTTCATCGATTCCGTAACTTTTTTAACACGCTGATGATTTATGTGAATGTTCATGTTACAAAAAAAATCATCAATACGTCAAACGAACAGTTCGATAAACCGGCCATTGTAATTGCGAACCATCATTCCGTTATCGATTCATTACTGATGCAATGTTTAAATCCGAAAATAATACTGATGGTGAATGATTGGGTTTGGAATTCTCCAATTATGGGACCGATCGTAAAATTGGGGGGATTTATTCCTAAATCAGCCGGTTACGAAGAAAACCTGGACAAGATCAGAGAATTAATCAATGATGGCTATTCCCTTGGAATTTTCCCTGAAGGTTCTCGTTCTGAGACAGTAAAGATTGGTCGCTTTCACAAAGGAGCATTTTATATTGCGGATAGACTTAATGCGGACATTGTTCCTATAGTTATTCATGGAACAGCTTTTGTGCAAGGGAAAGCAGATAGTTTCTTATTAAAACCAGGAACTATTACTGTTAATTATTTACCTCGGATCTCTTCAAAAGACTATTCATTTGGAGAAACATACAGTGAAAAAACAAAAAATATAAGTAAATTTTTTAAAGAGGAGTATTCAAAAATCAGAAAAGAAGTTGAAACGGTTGATTACTTTTTTAATCTTCTTAGTAAAAACTATATCTATAAAGGTCCGGTTTTGGAGTGGTACATGCGGATCAAAGTTAGAATGGAAGGAAATTACAAGCTGTTTGAATCGCTCTTGCCTAAAAAAGGAATTATTACTGACATCGGGTGCGGCTATGGTTTCCTCCCATACATGCTTGGTTTTATGAGTGAAGAAAGAACCATCATCGGAATGGATTATGATGAAAATAAGATTGCAGTAGCAAATAATTGTTTCTCAAAAACCAAAAACATTTCTTTTTTCGCGGCCGATGTAACAGAATGTGATCTGCCAAAAAGTGATGCATTTGTGCTAAGCGATATTTTACACTATTTACCAATGGCTGATCAGGAAAAGGTTCTTATAAAATGTATTGAAAATTTAAATCCAGGTGGTATGATACTTTTACGGGATGCTGATTCCAGTTTAAAAGGCAGACATTGGGGGACTCGATATACCGAATTTATTTCAACGAATGTGGGTTTCAACAAAACGAAAAATAAATTAGAATTTGTATCTTCAAGCTTTATTTTGGATGTATTAAAAAAACACAATTTAAATTACGAGAAGATCGACAATACAAAATTGACATCCAACATTACGTATATCATTAAAAAGTAAATACATAAATGTCGCAATACGATATAGTTATAATAGGAAGTGGATTAGGAGGCTTAGAAAGTGCTTATATTCTTAGCAAAGAAGGATATAAAGTACTTGTTCTTGAAAAAAACCGTCAGTTAGGGGGCAGTCTTCAGATTTTTGTTCGCGACAAAGCTATTTTCGATACCGGAATTCATTATATCGGAGGCTTAGATGAAGGACAGAACCTCAATCAGAGTTTTAAATACTTCGACATAATGGACAAACTCCATTTGCATAAAATGGATATGGATGGATTTGACCGGATAAGCTTTGATGGCGACCCGATAGAATACAAACATGCACAGGGGTATGATAATTTTGTAGAGCAACTTTCTCAACAAT
This sequence comes from Bacteroidia bacterium, assembly GCA_044377775.1. Classification (GTDB taxonomy): domain Bacteria; phylum Bacteroidota; class Bacteroidia; order 2-12-FULL-35-15; family 2-12-FULL-35-15; genus 2-12-FULL-35-15. The sequence goes on along the minus strand of JBILYL010000025.1, from coordinate 9,243 downwards.
TTCCAAAGGAAAGAGAAGCATTAAAAACTTACATTAAACAAATACAGGAAGTGTGTGATTACTTCCCGCTTTATCAATTAAAATTAGATGACGCTCCCATACTTGGAACAAAATATCTGGATATTAATGCCCGCGATTTTATTGCCAACATCACTTCTGATCCCAAACTTCAGAATGTATTAGCAGGCTCAAATCCATTGTATGCAGGTGATGGAACAAAAACACCGCTTTACGTTCATGCCTTGGTTGCAAATACATATATAGAAAGTGCATATAAATGCATTGATGGAGGAGCACAAATAGAACGACTTTTAACAAAGAACATCAAAGCAATGGGTGGAGAGATCCGCAATTACGCTGAAGTGACAAGGATTGTTGAAAAGGACGGTATTGTTACACATGTTGAATTAAAAGACGGAGAAAAGATTGAAGGGAAAAATTTTATTTCAAATATTCATCCTGCTACAACAATGAATATTCTGGAATCTACAAAAATAAAAAAAGCATTCAGCAACAGATTGCAAGGATTAGAAAATTCCGCTTCAGCATTCATTGTAGACATTGTTCTAAAACCGGATACATTTGAATACAGAAACAGTAACTATTATCATTACAAACGGAATGACGTTTGGTCAAGTATGCACATTACAGGAAACTCATGGCCTGATGCGTATTGTATTTTTGTTCCTAAATCATCCCGCTCCGACAAATATGCTGACAGCATGACCGTTTTAGCATACATGCAGTATGATGAACTAAAGGAATGGGAAAATTCATATGCAACAATTCCAAAACACAGAGACAGTCGCGGAGAGGAATACGAAGAATTTAAGAACAAAAGAGCAGAGCGTTTAATTGATGAAGTTCAGAAAAAAATACCCAATATCAGAAATGTTATTAAATCATATACAGCATCTACCCCACTCACATATCGGGATTATATTGGTGCTAGAGATGGAGGATTGTATGGAATCGCAAAAGATTACCGCGATCCATTAAGAACATTCATTTCACCGACAACAAAAATACCTAATTTGTTTTTTACAGGACAGAATTTAAATATGCATGGAGTATTGGGTGTAACCGTTGGAGCCATTCGAACCTGCGGAGTATTTGTCGGACAAAACTATCTGATTGAAAAGATAAACAAAGCCTGATCTTTAGCTGTTATTGAAAAACTGAATCGAACTTAATCTTAAAAGGAATAACATATTAATCCCAGATAAAAAATGAAATTATTAATTATAAAATGTTTACTCCTGGTATTTCCAATGTTTCTGTTAACAGAGGCTAATTCATGGAAAGTAAAATCATCAGCAATCACATTCAAAATAAAAAATGCCGGACTAAACGTTGATGGCGCTTTTACCGGATTAGAAGCGGATATAAAATTCAACCCATTGAAACCCGAAGAAGCGCTTATTAAAGCGGGCGTTAACTCAAAAAGTTTAAATACGGGCAATAACATGCGTGATGGACACTTGCGAAAACCGGAATACTTTGACGCAGACAAATTTCCTAAGATCCTGCTTCAATCCACTAAAATTGAAAAAACAGGACCAGTAACTTTCAAAGGGACATTCAACCTTACAATGAAAGGAATCACTAAAGAAGTGATTATCCCTTTTACATTCATGAAAATTCCTGAAAAAACAGAATTAAAAGGCAGTTTTTCAATCAATAGAAGAGATTTTGGAATTGGTGGAAAAAGTATATCCATGTCGGATAATGTTACAATTGGATTAAGCGTGATCGTAACCGAATAAATTTACTTTTCCGTTAAATAAAAACCTTTACCTTTGCTTCATACTCGGGTGGCGAAACTGGCAGACGTGTACGCTTGAGGGGCGTATGTCGAAAGACGTGGGAGTTCGAATCTCCTCCCGAGTACTTTTTAAAATTCTCCTTCTGCCGAAAATTAATTCATCAGAATTCTCCCAAACATTTCCACTCCTTTTTTATTACTTTTATACAAACACTAAATTTAAATTATGGAATACAGAAGATTAGGTAAATCAGGATTACAGGTTAGTGCACTTTCATTTGGCTCTTGGGTAACATTTGGTCATCAGATAGAAAACAACATAGCCGAAGAATGTATGATAACCGCTTACGACAATGGCATCAATTTCTTTGATAATGCGGAAGCATATGCTAGTGGGAAATCGGAAACCGTGATGGGCAATATTCTAAAAAAAATGAATTGGGATCGCTCTACTTATATCATCTCATCGAAAGTTTTTTGGGGTGGAAAACTTCCCAATCAAATTGGGTTAAGCAAAAAACACGTTACAGAAGCATGTAACAATGCTCTTAAACGCTTGCAACTCGATTACCTGGATCTTTTCTACTGCCATCGTCCGGATAAGAACACCCCAATTGAGGAAACAGTGAGAGCAATGGATCTGTTGATACAACAGGGAAAGATTTTATATTGGGGAACAAGTGAATGGAGTGCGCAAGAAATAATGGAAGCATACGGTATTGCCCGACAATACAATCTGACTCCACCTACAATGGAACAACCTCAATACAATATGTTTCACCGCGAACGCTTTGAAGTTGAATATGCAAAATTATATTCCGAAATTGGTTTAGGAACAACTATTTGGTCACCATTGGCATCGGGAATACTTACCGGAAAATACAACAATGAAATCCCGAAAGGTACCCGAATAGGATTGACTAACATGGAATGGTTAAAAGAAGCAACTATCGGTGATGAAGGAAAAGAAAAAATAGAGAAGGCAAAAAAATTAACGTTGATCGCTAACGATCTGAATACAAATCTTCCACGACTGGCTTTAGCATGGTGCTTAAAAAATAAAAATGTCAGCACTGTTATTACCGGTGCTTCTAAAGTTGAACAGTTAAAAGACAACTTGCAAGCGCTGGAAGTTATTGAAAAACTAAATGATGATGTACTTTTAGAAATTGACACAATCTTGAACAACAAACCCAAACAACCTGCATTTTAAATTCCAATCGTATGAACTCAATTTTCAAAAATCTGAAAGTTATAGAATTGGCTAACGTTTTAGCAGGTCCAGCTGCAGGGATGTTTTTTGCCGAGTTGGGTGCTACTGTTATTAAAATTGAAAACAAATCAACTAGAGGTGATGTGACACGAAGCTGGAAATTACCTTCGGAAAATCCAAAAGCCGATTCCTCTGCTTATTTTGCTTCGGTAAACTGGAACAAAAAAAGTCTGTTCCTTGACCTTAAAACAGAAGCGGATAAAGCGGTTGTTCTGGATTTAATTAAAGATGCGGATATTGTTATTTCAAATTATAAAAAAGGTGATGATGTAAAACTGGGTATGGACTACCAGAGTTTAAAGGAGATCAATCCGAGTTTAATATATGCCCATTTATCCGGTTTTGGGGAAGACAGCAGCAGAATCGCCTTTGATCTTGTGCTGCAAGCCGAAACGGGTTTTATGTTTATGAACGGAACATCCGAAAGCGGTCCCATAAAAATGCCGGTTGCTTTGATTGATATTCTTGCAGCCCACCAGCTAAAAGAAGGAATATTAATTGCGATGATCAACAAAATGAAAACTGGAAAAGGATCAAAAGTCTCTGTTTCTCTATATGATTCCGCTGTAACATCACTAGCAAATCAGGCAACCAACTGGCTGATAGGAAAACAAGATCCGCAGCCAATGGGATCATTACATCCCAATATCGCTCCTTACGGAGAACTATTTTCAACTTCTGATGACAAATTAATTGTTTTAGCTATTGGGAACGATAAGCAGTTCGAACAACTTTGCATGATCTTAAAAAATGAATCCCTATTAAAAAATGAAAAATTTCATACAAATACTGCCCGAGTAAAAAACAGAAAAGAATTATTTGAAATCATTAAGCCACTTATCCAACAAATAAATTGTGAAAACCTAATGAATCAATTTTATAAAAAAGATGTTCCGGCAGGGATAATTAAATCGGTAAAAGAAGTATTTGTTGGTGAAAATGCTAAAAAATTAATTCTGAAAGAAACAAACATAAATGGGGAGCACACAGAACGGGTAAGCTCCATCGCATTTAACATAAGTGTAACATAAGTATAACATAAGTACAACACAATCAAGGTGTTGCAAAAATAGATTCACCCCCTTTTTTTTGCTTGTTTGATTTTTTTAATTAACTTTGCCTTACTTAAAAGAAGACAGATAAAACATGTTAAAAAATCTACTCATTTATTTACTTGTTATCTTGCCTATTGTTGCTTCGGCTCAGTATAAACGTTATAAACCTTCTAAAAAAAGGTTTCGAACAAGTACTTCCTCCAGTTTTACTAAAAAGAAAAAGCCACGTCCGGAATTTATCATTGGAATCGGAGCTTCTAATTTTTTGGGTGAATTAGGTGGGGCAAACGAAATCGGTACTTTTTTTGTAAAAGATTTAGAATTTAAAGCTACTCGTCCATCAGCTCAGATCGGATATCGCTATAAAGGTGCTAACAGGTTAGCTTTTAAAATAGGTCTTTATTACCAATTATTGAATGGTTCTGATAAGTTTACTTCTGAGCCTTATAGAAAAAATAGAAATCTTAGTTTCAGGTCTCATGTTTTTGAATTGTCTGGGCAATTAGAGTTCTTCTTCACAAAACAACAACAGGGACAACGCTACAATATTAAAAATGCAAAAGGAATGAAAAGTTATAATTTTCAAGCCTATGGATTTGTTGGTATTGGTGCTTTTTACTTTAACCCTCAAGCAAAATATGGTGCTTATTGGGTAGATCTCCAACCACTTGGAACGGAAGGACAAGGTTTACCAGGTGGGAAAAAGAAATATTCACGTGTAAGTGTTTGTATTCCCTATGGAATTGGAGTAAAAGATGCAATTAATAAAGAATGGTCAATTGGCCTTGAAATCGGTATCCGTAAAACATTTACTGATTATATTGATGATGTTAGTGGACTATATTACGACAATAACGCTTTAAGATCAGCACGTGGTAATATGGCTGCAGACCTTGCAGATCCATCATTACAAAATTATCCAGCTGAATATGGAGGAAATGCAAGTGGTTCTAATCAAACACTTGAAGGACAAGAAAGAGGTCATTCAAATCACAACGATGCCTATATGTTTATTAATCTGACTGCTTCATATAAAATTCCTGCTAAACGCAGAACACGTTCTAAATTCTAAAAATCTGGAAACACCTATTTTAATTATTTCCGTAAAAGAGCCTCATACTCCTAAAGAGTTTGAGGCTTATTATTTATTACGTTTCGAATTACTCCGAAAACCTTGGAATCAAGCCCCTGGCAGTGAGAAAGACAATAACGAAGATTCTTCTACCCATATCATTGCCCTTGATGAAAAAGAGGACATAATAGGTGTTTGCCGTTTGCAAATGAATTCACCAAGTATAGCCCAACTCAGGTTTATGGCTGTCAAGGAAAATAAACAAGGTTCAGGTATCGGAAAAAAACTAATTTCTTATGCTGAAGAAAAAGCGAGGCAACAAGGTGCAACGACTCTAATATTACAGTCGAGGGAAATAGCACTTGAATTTTATAAAAAATGTGGGTATAGTGTTAAAGAGAAAAGTTTTTTAATGTGGAATGAAATTCAACATTATTTGATGGAGAAAAAACTTTGATATTGCAAATTACAGACATGACTTCTTCCCTACTTTCAAATATTATTACATCTTTGCCGGACAAATGAAAAGATAGAAAAAAATTTAAATGAAAAATTACGAGGACAACCCTAAAAGTATCAAGTATCACGTAAAAAAATACCTGATAAAGAATAAGGACAGGATCAATGGGAAAATTGTAGTTGATATCCCAGCAGGAAATGGTGTAACATCCAAAATTTTAAAAGATCTGGGAGCTACTCCTGTCGCGTTTGATCTCTTTCCCGAATACTTTACTTATAAAGATATTAACTGTAGCCGTGCCAATGTTTTGGATCGGATTCCGATGGAAGATAAAGCGGCTGATTTTGTGATCTGCCAGGAAGGTATCGAACATTTTACCGATCAGTTTAAGTCATTGAAAGAATTTAACAGAGTGCTGAAAATCAATGGCAATCTTATAATTACAACCCCAAACTACTCAAATCTAAGGGCCAGACTTTCCTATTTTTTATCTGAAAGCGAACGATTTAACTCTATAATGCCTCCGAATGAAATTGATTCGATCTGGATGAATAACCAAGAATCGAGCTCTGAAATATATTTTGGTCATGTTTTTTTGATCGGGATTCAAAAGCTAAGGGTTCTTGCCAAATTAGCCGGTTTTAAAATAAAACACATTCAATTTACAAGAATAAAAACAACCTCTTTATTCATATTCATCTTTACATATCCGTTCATATTTCTTTCTAACCTATTCACATACATTAAAAATGTAAATAAAAACAAAGGATACGACCGCTCCTATCAAAAAAGTATTTATAAAGAGGTTTTTCTTTTAAGTATTAACCCGAAAATATTGCTTGATGGTCACTTGTTTGTCGAATTTGAAAAAATAATCGACTACGACAAAGTAATGAATGAAATAAAAGGAGTTCATAAGGATTTTGGAACAACTACTTAATATATTTCCATAAACATCCATGCAAAAAAAAAGAATCGCCATTTTAGGAATAGGCGCTGTTGGTGGATATTTCGGAGGATTATTAGCCGAAAAATATTTTGAAAGCGATACTGTTGAAATTATTTTTATAGCAAGAGAAAGAACCGTAATTGCAATAAAAAAAAATGGTTTAAAAATCAGTACGCCACACTCTCAAAAAATAGTTTTTCCTGATCTCATTAGTAATATACCTTCTGAAATTGGTAAAATAGACTTATTGATATGTGCCGTAAAAAGCTATGATCTGGTAGAAAGTTTAATTCCGTTAAAGGAGTGTATCCAACCCGAAACTTTTATTTTACCTTTATTAAATGGTGTTGATGCAACAGAAATAATCCACTCTGTTCTCCCTAATACAACTGTTTGGAATGGATGTGTCTACCTGATTGCAAGACTCATTGAGCCAGGTGTAATTGTTGAAACAGGAAATATTCATTCGCTTCATTTTGGTTCCGAATCAGTAAAAGAACAGCTAGATCAGTACGAATCTATTTTTATTAATGCAGGAATTGATTCTCATCTTTCTGATAATATCCAACAAACGATCTGGGAGAAATTTATTTTCATTTCCGTAGTTGCCAGCCTTACAAGCTTTTTGAATAAACCGATCGGAGCCATATTAGATGACGAGAAACACCGCCAACTCATAGATTTATTATTAGCCGAAATAAAAACAGTAGCAGAAGCTATGAATATTCAATTACCAATTGATATTATAGAAAGAACAACTAGTACAATAAAAAGAATGCCCTATGAAACAACTTCATCCATGCATAGCGATTTTCTAAATAACAAAAAAACAGAATATCTCTCACTGACTGAATTTGTAGTGAAAAAAGGAAAAGAAATGAATATTAATACTCCCGAATATTCAAAAATTCTACTGGCCTTACAATCAAAATAGTTGGGATACCGTTAATTAAATTTTATTCTTAATAAATTTAAACAAGGCATTTGAGTCCGCTTCATCTAATTGTAAACCCAATTTAATTTCTTTCCCATAGTAATCGAATGCAATTTTTTCACCTGCTATTACCCAATATGAATTATTCAGGTTTTCAAAAAAAGAATTCTCTTTTACATCGATAAGTCGAAGATCCTTAATAAAATCAAATTCATAAACGTGTATCTTACCTCTGCCACCAACATCACGTTTATAAAACAGCTTCCTTTCTCTCAACTTAATTTTTTCAACCCCTGAATTACGCCACATCAATGCTCTGAATGTTTTGTATTCAAAATAAGACCAAAAGCCAAGCCAAACCATGATTGCGATGCGCGTTTGTTCATCCTTTATCAAAAAATATTGCGTGAATACAATTACTCCTCCTAGTGACCACAGTACAAACCAAATGAATAAAATTGTTTTTTTTATTTTATCTGTTGTAGAAAGGATTACTATGCTTGTCTCCTTCTCACTTCGCTTTATACTGATTCTTTTGCCTATATATTCCATATAATATTCTCGATTAAAGAACAAAATTATCAATTAATTCTATATTTGTTTAACAAAAACAAATGACTTACAAAATTGTTAGAATTCGCGATGGCAAACAAAGAAGAAAATAAGGAATTGGGATTTGGGACAAAGACATCCACTCAAAAAAAACGCTTAATAAATAAAAATGGTTCATTCAACATTGACAGGATAGAAATCTCCAGATGGAGCTCCATCAGCATCTATCATGCATTAGTTACCATGTCCTGGAGGAAATTTAATTTTTTTGTGTTTTTATATTTTGTTAGCATCAACTTGATCTTTGCAACTTTATATTATATTACTGGCATTGAAGGTTTAAAAGGAATTGAAGCAATAAGTGAATCAGATAAATTTTTAGAAGCCTTTTTCTTTAGCACCCAAACATTCAGCACTGTGGGTTTTGGAAGAATTAGCCCATCCGGTCATCTGACAAGCACCATAGCGGCCATTGAATCGATTGTTGGATTACTTGGGTTTGCATTGGCTACCGGTCTTTTATATGGTCGTTTTTCAAGACCTATTGCACGCATATTATTTAGTAAAAATGCTATTATTGCTCCGTTCAAAGAAGGAAAAGCTTTCCAATTCAGACTTGCAAACAAAATGCGGAATAGTCAGATCACGGATATGAATTGCAGAGTAACAGTAGCGAAATTCGAAAATGAAAACGGAACACTCATCAGAAGATTCAGACCTCTTGACTTGGAAATAAAAAATATTATTTTTTTTCCGATGACTTGGACCGTAAATCACATTATTGATGAAAACAGTCCGCTATTCGGTATGACTGAGAAAGAGCTAAAAGAAGCGGAAGTTGAATTTATGATTTCTTTAAATGGATTTGATGATACCTTTTCACAGACGGTAACATCCCGACATTCCTTTACTCATGAAGAACTTGTTTATGGAGCAAAGTGGATCAGTGTATTCAGCCAGAATGAAAACGGACAAACTTCGCAAGATCTGAATAAGATCAGTGAATTTGAAAAAGTTAGTTTTTGATTTGAAGGATTTTAATGATCGTTCTTTGATAAAACGTTCTCAATGGCCGACTAAATAGTTTCCACTCTTATCGGTACTTATTTTAGGAACTAGTTTATTATTTTCAAAATAATCGTATCCCGGTTTTAAATTCTTCCAAAAATCAAGAAGGTCAGTA
>JBILYL010000316.1:0-3397 GCA_044377775.1 Bacteroidia bacterium | reverse complement strand
CCATCAATAAAAGATCTCTTAATTGAATATCTCATAATGCTTGCACGTATTATTTAAAAATATTCTTTCCAAATAAGCCTATGCTTTGCTAAATGTTTTTTTAATAACACAAATAATCCTACTTTTGCTACCCTAAAATAAACAAGTATACTATGGCAATCAGTAAAGAATTAAAAGAAAGAAATTCAGATCTATGTGAGTTATGTAATGCGGAACCGGCAACACATGCTTATACAGTAAGTCCTAAAAATGATGATTCAATAGAAAACCAAGTGGCATTATGCTCAACTTGTTTGGAAGCGATAGATAAGGCAGATTCCGGTTTTCACTGGCGTTGTTTAGAAGGAAGCATCTGGAATCCACAACCGAGTGTGCAAGCTTTGAGTTACAGACTATTACAGAAACACAAAGCAGAAGATTGGGCGAACAACCTCATCAATTCTGTTGATATAGATGAAAATATAATTCAGTGGGCGATGAGCGCATTTGAAGTACCGGATGTACATACGGATGCTTTCGGAAATGTTCTTGAAAGTGGAGATACGGTAGTGTTGACAGAGCAGTTGAATGTAAAAGGAACCAGCTTCAGTGCCTCAAAAGGAACGGTGGTTAAAAAAATAAAATTGGTACACGATAATCATGAGCAAATAGAAGGGAAAATAAATGATCAGACGATTGTGATCCTTACAAAATTTGTAAAGAAGTCCTTGTAGGACAGTATCTGAACAACGTTATAAAATGTGAAAGCCCTGGTAGAATTACCAGGGCTTTTGCTTTTGAGAGAGTAGAACTTGAATAGTAAATGTAATGAAAGTTTGATTAGTTAAATTTTGTACATTTATCTGATATTAAAGGATAATTATACTAATTCGTATTAATTTTTTTATTAAATAATGAATCGCTTCAAGTTATTAATTTCAATTTTGCTTTTTTTTGTAACAATACAACAATCAAATGCACAAAAAAGTATTCGGGGTTTTAAGTTTTTAAGTGGCGATGAAGATCTTTCTTTCCTAAAGGATGAGCTTGTGGTTAATATAAAATTTGAATATAAATTCAATGATACTTCAAAATCTCCAAATGTCAGAGATGTTTATGAACAGAAATTTATTAAAGAGGTAAAAGAAAGATTAAATAATTCTGAAAGCGGAAAAGGGGATCGTTGGGCCATAACATGGAAAACTGACCGTAAAAGTATGTTAGAGCCTGAGTTTAAAGAGAACATTTCTAAAGAATTAGCTGAGAGAAACTGTAGAATAAAGGCCACAAATAAAGAAGGTTTTCAAAAATATACTATTACAGTAAGAACGTGTGTGATGGATCCCGGTTGGGATGCCGGAGTAATAAGATCCAACCCTGTTTGTACGTATTTGGTCTATTGGCAAGAAACATTTACAGGTAAAATTTTGGCTCAAGTTTCATTCTCTGCAATGGATTGGAATGGTTGTTTAGGGAATTATGAAGATCATACTTTACGATTGAAAATATTATATGGTTTTGCAGGTCAGGAGATAGGTAAATTTATGAGCAAAAAACTTAAATAAGAAAACCATTTAAAATTAATTTTATTAATAAACACTCTATGTTAAAAAAACTGGTTTTTATTTGGCTTTTAATTCTAAATATTAATTGTGACAATGTTTTGTATTGTCAAGTAAATTATTCGAATCAAGCTACCGAAAATTTGCAAAAATTAAAAGGAGAGGCAATAAAGGCTGATGATTTCTTAAAAGCTGCTGAAATTAAAAAAGAAATTGATTTAAGAGAAAGTGATCAAAAAAAAATCAAAGAACTACAATTAGAACTTGATAAAAAAATAAAAGAAGAAGATTATCTTGGTTCAGCTGAGATTAATAAACAAATAAAAATAATTAATGAAAACAAAATAAAAAAGGCTGAGTTAAGGAAAAAAATTGATGCTGCGGTTGCAATAGATGATTTTCAAAATGCCGCAAAATACAAAGCTGAATTGGATGAATTATCAATTGACAATACTATCGGAAAGACAGCAGAGGAAAATTCTAAAAGTATTTCGAAGTCTGGCAAACCACAAGGCGCATTTGAAGGGAAAATAGTTCGTGAAATATCTTTTGAAAATATTCCATATCATTTAAGAGGTGAAAATTCTTCATATAAAGTAATTGAATATTATAAAGGGAATAAAAGGAGACATGAAAAGTATACTTCGAATATAGAATACAATACTAATGTATTAGATATAATAATAGTTAATTGCGAAACAGGGGAAGAGTTGGATATGTGTGAAAGACGAATAATCGAAGGCCCAGGTAAAAACTGGAACCATGCTACAATTAAAAAAATACCGACCGATCCTTCAGCAACTGAAAAAGTAGTTTATGAAGATGAATTTAAGACCATATTAGGGTATAATTGCCAAAAAGCAAAATATACATATAGAAGTAAAACAATTTCATTTCAGTTAAATAGCTTTGTGTGTCTAGGTTTTTCAACCAGTGGCTATGAATGTCAAAAAAATCCATTCATACTTGTGGAATGGGTAACCGGAGGAATTAGTGGTGATTGGAAAATAATCAGTATTGAAGAAATACCTTTAAATGACGAACTTTTTAGTACAGTACCTCCTAAAGATTATATTCTAACCGATAAACGTAAACAATAATGTTTTTAAGTAGAATTAAGCTTTGTCTTAAATAACATTCCCCAATTTGCAATTTATTCATTCTTCTCTGTGCTTATAAACAATTGTATTTTTTGAACTTAAAACCTGTGAAAGGGAATCAGTCAATTTTATGTAATTGAAAGGTCATTTTTGTTTGCATTTAAATTTAGATATATAAAACGTTGAAATTTAGTTTTCTGCAGATTTACAATAATAAACATGAATTATTTTCAGATAAAGACAATTATATTCGGTTTGAAAAAGGAGTATATTTCTTTATAAACGATTCAAATGGAAAGCAAGTATGGAAGGCCGACACGGGGCGAATGATCAATACTTCAAAACTGAAAAACGGACTTTATTATATAGTTATTTTACCGGACATTTATAAATTCAATAAAAAATAAACAGCCAGTAACAACGGGCTAAAGCCATGGAGGCATCTTGCTCCGCAAAACATTTTAAACTACATTTGTTAATAGTGTCAGCATGTGTGGTGAAAATCGCCACCTTCACCAAGCCTGGAACTCTTAGGTGTAATGCTAAAAAAATCACAACAAGAACGATATGTACAATGAAGAAATTAGTACTCATAATTAGTGTTTTTTGTGGCATACTTCCACAAATCACAACAGCTCAAACGATTGATACTCTGATTGACATTGGCAACGGACAGCAACTTCATTTTGTAATTATTAAAGGCAAAGAAGCCCCCATTTTATTTGAAGCAGGTTTTGGGAATGGAGGAGATGTATG
>JBILYL010000255.1:0-4442 GCA_044377775.1 Bacteroidia bacterium | reverse complement strand
AATCACAAGCATATTTTAAGGGAATTAATCAGTCTCCTTTTCATTCATATCATTGTTTATTACATCATGTTCATTTCCGCTTTTATGACAGTAAACACAGTTAGAAATGTTAAAAATACCCTCCTCATTATGTTCAGCTATAATATTATTTTCAGAGTGTTCGTGGCAACCAAAACAAGAATAGATTTGGAAATTATTTTTGGTATGGCAGGTATTACATGCTGTATTATGATTTTGGTCCAGAAGAAAATAAGACGAATGGTCAAAAGTTGAAGGCACCCACTTTTTGTTGCTATGACATTTTTCGCAATTTTCAATCATTAAGCTATGATAATTGTCTGTAGGTTTTTGATGGCAAGATGCACAGTTACTTTTATTTAAAAGAACATCGTGATTAAACAACAATGAATTCTTCCAACTTTCGGATTGATGGCAACCATTGCAATTGGATGCAACTTGTAAATGCAGATTATCTTTAGGTTTATCATGACAATCAGAACAATTATTAAGGGTAGAAACTGAAAGTAAATCGTGCTTGAAACCACTCAAAGAATGCTCAGGAAATCTCCCCTGATGATCGGTATGGCATGAACTGCATTCCTGATTTGAAAGTTGTTGATGAAAAAGTGTTCTATTCTTCTTAAATATTGAATCCTTTCCTATTTCTGACAGTTTATGACAAGAGATACATTTATCGTTTTCTATACCACCAAAAGGTTTATGGCAGGTAAGACATTCGTTATTCATTTTTTGATGTCCTTCTGTCAACTCCCCGGGATTTATCATTGCATGAGGGAATTGAATTAATAAAAATATAACCAGTCCGATTGATAAAAGAATATATAGCTTTTTCATTAACTAAACATTAAAATGGTAAGGATATGCAGAAGCGATAAAAATCCAAGAGTAAATGCAATTGGTAAATGTACCACCCTCCATTTTTTCATAACATCAACGGTTATTGTATCAAAAAACAATACCTTATCGGCTTCCTCCACAGTCATTCCCGATGATACTAATTCTTGTCTGCTTGAATTCAATTCTAAACTAGAATTTTTCAGTAAAAATTTCCCAACTAATCCGCTAGCAACATTAATTAACAACAACAAAATTGCAAGCCACGGCAAAATGGAATTAAAATGTATACCTGCGTGTACAAGAATTAAAACAGAACCTATCCATGCAAGATATTCATGCATTTTCAAAAGTTCTTTTGGTGAGCCTGATTGAATTATTTTACGCTTTCTTAAGGAATAAACAAATGAAACAAGAATGATACAGGTACCAACTATACCGAGATAACGACCAATAAAAACCAAATGAAATGAATGAAGAAAATAATCGATGAGTATGGTTACAAAAATCATCAACGAATACAAAAAGATAAAAGGTAAAACCTGATTTATTAAAATAGGGCGTTTCATATTAATGATTTAGTCATTATCAACTTCTATTTCATTCTGGGTCGAATTAAAGTTTGTAGTTGAATTAATTTCAGTGTGTCTTATTTTACCTCCTAAAAAACCAGTCCTTCCAACCAAACCGAAGCTTATAATTGAAATGAATAAAATAACAAATGCCATCGTACTTAAAAATTGTGATTTTTTAAATGTCAGATACATTCCTAAAGCAGATGCAATTCCAAGAATAATCAACGATATTAGGGCAAACATCGCAAAATCTTCGTGTTGCTTTATAGTCGATTCTATTACACCTTGAATATTCTCAACACTTTCTTCAGCACCTTCACCGGTAAAATATGCTATCCCTGCACCGAATGAAGAAATTATAAAAACAGCATACGCAGCTATTTTTGTTTGATTACTTTTTGTCAAAAGTCCATAAGACAGAACCAAACCACCTAAAATTGAACCGAAAATAGGAAGGTGGTAATTAATAAGTGAATGTGAGTTGAATTCATTTTTTTTTTACAAAGGTTGCCTTTATATCCCAAACAAATTATGATATTAGTCAGTAAAAAAAATGATTCTTAAATCGTTAAAAAACTTTTACGAGTGGGTTAATTATTTATCAAGCAAGGGCTTTGGGGGCTTGTCTAATTTAGAATTTTTATTTTTCAGGATCAATCTTCACTCAATTTTGGGAGTTGGTATTTTTCTTAAGATAAATACCAACTTGAAAAGCGTGTCAATTACAATAATGTTATATGTAAGGAATGCCCTCGCATGAATGAATAAAATGTGAATATTTGGTTATTTTTTTATTCGTTGATACCTCTCAAAGTCTGATGCATCTATTCGCCTAATCCTTTTCCTTTGAGTATTTGCTCAACATGTTTTTCAATTCTTGCTTCTCGTGTTTTAGATTGTTTTGCCGAAGAGAAATAAAGCAAATAACCTCTTTGTCGGCCGGGTGTCAACAATTTAAACGCTGTATTCAATTCAGGCATATCATCTAAAACAGATTGAAATTCTTCCGGAATTTCGTACTCGGTCGTTTTTTTTAATTCCACCTTCAAACCAGCTTTGTCAATTGCAATGGCTTCTTTTATATACGCTCTGATCGTTGCTTTATTTTTCAATATCTCATCAATGCTCCTGAACCGGATTTGTCTTGCCGATTGGACATTAACTGTTTGTTGAATCAAAATTTTCTTCGCGTCCTTCAACAAAACTCCTTGCATAAATAACAATGCACAATAGTCTTTGAAGCCGTGTATTAAAACAATGTTACTTTTATGATTGGTATAGCATGGACAACCCCATTTTAATTCTTCGGTTAGTCTGCAGGAAAGAGCAAGCATTCTTAATTCAGAATATTCTTCTTGCCATTTCGTTTTTTTATTAAAAAACCAGTCAAGGGATGTGTTCATCTTTTTTAATTATAATATGTTTGTTTTGAGTTTCTGTTATACGTTCCGCTATGAGTTAGCTATCTTACAGTGGTATTTTCTTGGAATTTTTCAGGCACCTTCCTCTCGGCTCATCACCCTCACGGAGTACAATTTCGGAATGAAGGAACAATGCAGCTTCCTCTGAATCTTTCACCTTGATAGCACTTCGTTCTAACATTTCTGATTCAAACTCCGCTAATACACTTTTTCGTATTCCTGACTCTCTCCATTCAGATAATGGTCTGCATCCTTTTGATATTGCCCGAGCCAGCGCAAGCGCATCCAGCAAAGCCTGATTTGCACCTTGTCCTTTAAATGGACTCATAGGGTGAGCTGCATCTCCGATCAGCGTCAACGCTCCTCCTTTCTCCAGCAATTCCGGCTTGAGTAATTCCCGGTCATAAACAGGATAGCCCGAAATCTGAGCTTCCTGGGTTGCCGATAAAATCTGAGGAATAGGATCGTGCCACTGCGTTCTTCGACACGCTTCTTCTTTGAGTGCATGAACACCCTTTGCACTTAAAGCCTTTGCTTCATTTTCAGGCATTGGAAAACTAAGTTGCCACATCACCGTGTCTGACGAATAGGGCATGATGTAGATCCGCTCATTTCCATTTGCGGTTTGAAAGACGGTGGCAGAGTCCAATAAAGAACTATCAAGACCTTCGAGAGCTGCTAAAGGACAAATTCCCAAGATCACGATACAGCCTAAGTAACGCAAAGGGCTTATGTCATCACCGATCAGTAAGCTCCGCACCGAACTACGAATGCCATCTGCTCCAACAAGAAGATCTGCCTTTGCACTTTTTATCTCTCCATTAACATGAAAGCTCAAATCAATACCTTCAGCCTCACATTCTTTATAACCTATCAACTGATGTCCCCATTGAACAGCATCATGTCCTCCGAGTTGTTTAAGCAATGCCATACGCAGCGACTGTCGTGCGATATGCACATTGGTGCGCCTGGGAGATTTTTTCAAATCTGTTGACATCCACTTTCTCATCCCCCATTCACCGATCACATTTCCTTCTGTTGTATGCACTATATGTCTAGTCGAAATAACACCTTCTTCTAAAGACAAAATACCTAATCCTCCAATCGCTTTACTCGCTTGCTGCAACGTGAGTCCATAGCCCTGAGACCGGGCATCGAAACTAGAATCACGCTCATATAAAGTAAAAGGAATTCCGCGGTGCAAACAAGCCACAGCAAGAGCCACCCCTCCTATTCCACCACCTATGATTGCAACGTGTGGGTAGTTTTCTTTATCTGGTAAGGGATGGTCGGTAGAATGGATCAAGCCGGTTCCGCCACAATTCAAGCAAGAGTATAGATGACCTTTTGGACGAGCTGGAGCAGTCCCTTCACTTTTCGTTTTTTCAAATTGTTCGATTGTCCTTTGGTAGCTCAGTCGCACTTTCTTTCGGAGCTTCTTGCTTCTTTTGCCGCGTCCCTGGCATTCATGACATACAGCCCAGCTAAACGTTTTATTTTCCAATTTTTTTTTCAACTCTTCTTTATTTGTTTTGTCAGCTATGATCAATACTCTTTCAATACGTGTATGTTTGAAGGAGCTAGTAGTGGC
>JBILYL010000204.1:0-5391 GCA_044377775.1 Bacteroidia bacterium | reverse complement strand
ATTTTTTGCATGGAGAAAATGAAATAAAAAATAATTTAACCGATTAATTCCTCTCTCTTCGGCCGAATGACAAATAGAATTAAGGTATACGCAACAACAATGTAATTTCTGGCAGAGTCGAAAAAACATTAAAGCTATGGAATAAAAAATATTAATAGAACTTCTTTTCATCACGCACCATCATCTTCAGCAATATTGAAGGACGATAGCGGTCTTCATTGTACAATTCATATAAGACATCCAAAGAAGTATACACATTTTTCAATCCGATTTCATCTGCCCACTTCAACAATCCTTTCGGATAATTTACACCTTTTGTCATCGCCAGATCAAGATCTTCTTTGGTTGCCAGCCGCAGATAAAGTGAGTCAATGGCTTCATTGATTAACATGCAGATCACACGATTAAAAATATATTTCCCGAGAGTTTCGTCTTGTTTCGGCTGAGGCATTTCAACACCTTCCGAATAATTATAATATCCCCTGCCCGATTTTCTTCCGTATAATTTTGCTTCGAACAATCGTTTTTGAGTGAGAGAAGGCTTGAATCGCGGCTCAAAGAAAAATTGCGTCCACACACTTTCAGTAACTTTAAAATTAATATCGTTACCAATAAAATCCATCAGTTCAAACGGACCCATTTTAAATCCACCGTATGTTTTCAGTGCCCAATCGATTGTTGCAAAATCCGCCATTCCTTCTTCATAGATACGGATAGATTCACCATAAAATGAGCGTGCCACCCTATTTACAATAAAACCCGGAGTGTCTTTTGTAAGTACAGTTATTTTCCCCCAGCTGTCGATCAAAGCTCTGGATTCTTTTGTAACAGCATCATCCGTAAGAATTCCCGGAATAATTTCCACCAATGGCATTAACGGAGCGGGATTAAAAAAGTGAATTCCGATCACACGCTCCGCCTTTTTACATGCGGCAGCAATGGATGCAATTGAAAGAGAGGATGTATTACTTGCTAAGATACAATCTGCAGAAACAATTGCTTCCAGGTCAGCGAACAACTTTTGTTTCACCTCAACATTTTCAATGATGGCTTCAATGATTAATCCACAATTTGTAAATTTATTTAAATCGTTTACAAATTGAGTGTTTGCTAAAATAGATATTGCTTTATCCTCTGTGAGTTTTTGCTTCTCAACCAATTTCTTTAAAATTGAATCCAGATTTGTTTTTGCTTTATCTAAAGCTGTTTGATTGTTATCGTAAACAATTACGTTGTGTCCAGCAGTTGCAGCAACTTGTGCAATACCAGCGCCCATAGCACCTGAACCTATAATTCCGATAATGTTGTTATTTTTTAGTTGTTGGTTGTTAGACATATTCTAATTTAAATTTGGTAATAATTTATAAATCCGTTTAATAAATTGTGCAAGTTGTTGTATTCTCTATTGACAACTTGAGTGTTTCTTCATCAATATAACTTTGATCAAATGCAAGATACAATTGTGTTTCTAGTTCAAACAACGAACCTCTACTAATGTAAAAAATTGTATTGAATCTTTTGTATGATTACGGCCATCTCCTTCAGCTATATTAGAAGGGATAGACACAGTACATCTTCATATTTGAATGAACAAGCCAACAATCAACAACCAGCCTATTCGCCTTTAAAATTTGGTTTTCTTTTTTCCAAAAAGGAATTTACTCCTTCAGTATAATCGTGAGTCAAAGTAGCTTGTACTTGAACATCTGCTTCGTACTCTAATTGTTGCTCCAATGAATTTGTAAGTGATTTATTCAACAACCTTTTTGTTAAACCCATCGCCTTAGTTGGCATGTCGCCTAATGTTTTTGCAATAGTCATAGCATCACTTTGCAAATTTGAATCTTCCACCACTTTATAAATCATTCCCATTCGTTCTGCATCGTGAGCGGATAGTTTATCGCCCAGCATCATTAAAGCAGATGCTTTTCCAAAACCAATTAATCGAGGAAGAAAAAATGTTCCGCCACTATCTGGAATCAATCCAATTTTACTAAATGCTTGAATGAAAGAAACAGACGCTCCAGCAATTACAACATCACAAGCCAAAGCAATGTTTGCCCCAGCTCCTGCTGCAACACCATTTACAGCACAAACAACAGGCTTTTCTAATTTTCTTATTTTTTCGATAATTGGATTATAATGCTCACGAACAATTTTCTCTATACCAGGACCATTTGCATCCATCGCTTCCGACAAATCCTGTCCCGCACAAAATGCTTTTCCTTCTCCAGTTAATAATACTGTACGAATGGATTTATCAATAGCTGCTTTATCCAACGCATCCTGCAAAGCTAAAGCCATTTCACGATTAAAACTGTTGAATTTCTCTGGACGATTCAATGTTATTTTTAAAACATTGCCATCGGTTTCTGATTTAATAAATGTCATATAAATTTGTATTTATGTAAAGATGAAAAATTACAAGCATTTAAAATAATCGAAAGGTTCTTTGCAGTCGAGGCAACGGTACAAGGCCTTACAGGCTGTCGAACCAAATTGAGAAATCATTGCTGTATGAATAGAGCCACAAAGCGGGCATTTTAAATCACGGGCTTTTCCAAGCAGCACTTTTTTATCAACGGAGGAGTGGTCTGGCGGAGCAATTCCGTATGCTCTTAACTTTTCTTTAGCAACATCAGAAATCCAATCGGTTGTCCAAGCAGGTGACAAAACCAACTCTACTTTCACTTTATCAATTCCAATTTCTTTTAATTTAATGCGGATGTCGTCCTCAATTACTTTCATTGCAGGACAACCTGTGTAAGTTGGAGTAATCACAACTATGCACACCTCATCTACAAATTTCACTTCACGTAAAATTCCTAGTTCAATTATATTTATAACAGGAATTTCGGGATCAGGAATCTCGGAAAGAATTTTGAAAATTTGTTCTTGAGAATATTCTTTAGTGCTCATGATGTTGTTGTATTTTTCACCACAGATCACACAGATTTACACAGATTAGCTCGCATAATAAAAAAAGTAAAAGGAGCTCATGAACCACATGTGGTTTCGTAAATTCGTATTTTTCGTATAGATTCATTATTCTAAGACTACCACTTAGCGCCAGGATAAGCTCTATGCACGTATTGCATTTCAGCTAACAAGAATCCTAGGTGTTCAGAATGTTTTCCTTCTTTGCTTCCTTTTTGTTTGAAAGTAGTTGTTGGAATTTGTAAAGTTGCTTCAGCTAAAACCTCATGAACTCGTTTTTCCCAGCTTGCTTTTACTTTATTTAAATCAGGAGCAATTCCTTCTTTAATTAAAAGTGCATCCACCTCATCCATCTCAAACATTTCGGAAGTAAACATCCACAAATCGTTTAACCCATTTTGTAAACGTTCGTGACTTTCTGCTGTGCCATCTCCTAAACGCAACAGCCATTCTGATGTATGACGCAAGTGATAAGTAATTTCTTTATGTGATTTTACTGCAATGGCAGCAATAGTTTCGTCTTTACTACTTTTTAATTCTTCGTATAAAAAATACATATACGTATCAAATAAAAACTGACGAGCAATGGTGTTTGCGAAATCTCCGTTTGGTTGTTCGGTGATTAATAAATTGCGATATTCTCTTTCGCCACGCATATATGCCAACTCATCTTCATCTCTTCCTTTGCCTTCAACTTGTCCTGCATATCCTAAAATAGAAGTTGCATTTCCCACAAAATCCAACGCGATATTAATCAACGCAATGTCTTCTTCTAAAATTGGGCCGTGTCCGCACCACTCCGACAAACGATGTCCGATAATCAAACTGCTATCGCCAAGACGAAGTAGGTATTCAAATTTTGCTTCTTTCATTTAGTTTAAAGTTCAAAGTTTTAAAGTTCAAAGTTTTTTCTGAATGTTCAAAATGGGTAGCATTAACTTTCCAACTTTAAACTTTCTAACTTTAAACTTATAAGTATTTTACTCCTTCTGGAATTTTATAAAACGTTGGATGACGATAAGGTTTATCGTTTGAAGGTTCAAAAAATGCGCCTTGATCTTCTGGACTAGATGCAGAAATTGCATTTGCAGGAACAACCCAAATACTTATTCCTTCGCTTCTACGAGTATATACATCGCGTGCATTTTGAATTGCCATCTCAGCATCTGGTGCGTGCACATTACCAACATGCTTGTGTGATATACCGGGATTTGCTTGTACAAATACTTCCCATACCGGCCATTGTGAATCTTCCATTTCAATTAGTGATTTAGTGAGTTAGAGAATTGGAGAAGGAATATCATCAACTATCTTCTAACTTATCTTGTTTAATTTATTTATTTTTTAATTCTCCATTTCTATATTTCAGCAAATCTCCAACTCCTTCAATTCTCCATTTCTCTAATTCAACAACTCTCCAATTTTTTTATGCTACTTGTTTTTCTTTTGCTTGTTTTGCTGCATAAGCAGTTGCTGCTTCACGCACCCAAGAACCATTTTTATCTGCATCTACTCTTGCTTTCAAACGTTTTGCATTACAGGGTCCGTTTCCTTTGATGATTTCAAAAAATTCTTCCCAGTTAATTGGTCCGTGTTCATAATGACCGGTAGCGGCATCAAATTTCAGATCCTTATCGGGAACAGTAAGACCAATATAATCGGCTTGAGGAACTGTTCTATCAATAAAACGCTGACGAATAGCATCATTACTTTCCATTTTTACTTTCCAACGCATTAGCTGATCGCTGTTAGGCGATTGATCATCACTTGGTCCTAACATCATTATAGATGGCCACCACCAACGGTTCAATGCATCTTGAGCCAATGCTTTTTGCTCAGGAGTTCCTTGAGCCAACTGCATCATGATTTCATATCCTTGACGGTTGTGAAAACTTTCTTCTTTACAAATGCGAATCATCGCGCGACAATATGGTCCGTATGAACCACGAGCCAAAGCAGTTTGATTCATGATTGCAGCTCCATCAACTAACCAACCAATCGCTCCGATATCAGCCCAAGTTAATGTTGGATAATTAAAGATGCTGGAATATTTTGCTTTCCCTGAATGCAATTGCGCTAACAACTCAGTACGATCGATGCCCAATGTTTCAGTAGCACTGTATAAGTATAAACCGTGACCGGCTTCATCTTGCACCTTTGCTAATAAAATTGCTTTTCTGCGTAAACTAGGAGCACGGGTGATCCAATTCCCCTCAGGCAACATTCCAACAATTTCGGAATGCGCATGCTGACTCATCATACGGATCAATTGTTTGCGATAAGCTTCGGGCATCCAATCCTTCGGCTCTATTTTTTGTCCTGAAGCAATTTTTGCTTCAAAAGCTTCTAATTGTTTAGCGTCTTCCATAATTGATCGTTCTAATAAGTTATAAAAATACGGATTAAATCAGTTTTTACAAAATTGAGCATAAAATTCTAGTAAATACAACAGTT
>JBILYL010000203.1:0-5393 GCA_044377775.1 Bacteroidia bacterium | reverse complement strand
AGAGCAGAAGAACAGATTACTATCTAAAATAAATAAATATGAAAATAACAATTGTAGGTTGTGGTAATATGGGCTTAATATATGCCCGTGCATTTTTGAAATATAACATTGTTTCTAAAGAAAATTTATTACTTGCAGAAAAGAATGAGTCCAGAAAAGATGAACTTTTGAAATTGAATATCGGAGAAGTTTGTGTCGTAAATGATTCACGCATTTCTGAAAGTGATATTGTTATTTTAGCTGTGAAGCCTCAGGATTTTAATGAGCTGAGTGCTGAATTGAGACAGGTACTAAAATCCGGAAATATAATTATTTCGATTATGGCAGGAATGAAATTGGAGCGTATTGAAAATGCCTTGAATCAAAGGAGTATTATTCGTGCAATGCCAAATTCCCCTGCCGAACTTGGAATGGGAATGACTGCCTTTACGGGAAGTAAATCGTTAACGATGGAGCAGGTTCGTAAGGCAGAAAACTTATTGGGCACAACCGGCAGAACGGTCTTCTTTGAAAATGAAAACTTATTGGATGCTGTAACAGCTTTAAGTGGAAGCGGTCCTGCCTATTTTTTCTATATCGTAAAACAGATGGTAGAGGCAGGAAAAAAAATGGGTTTCGATCAGTCAACAGCTGAAATGCTTGTGAAACAAACGATGTTAGGCTCATTTCATTTGATGAACACTGCAGATAAATCATTGGATGAATTAATTAAAGCAGTTGCCTCCAAAGGTGGAACTACAGAAGCGGCATTAACAATTTTTAATGAAGCCCATGTAGGTGAAAATTTGCAAAAAGGAATTATAAATGCAAGAGACAGAGCGAGCGAATTATCGAAATAAAACAATCGGGGTCGAAGAAATTAAGTTCTTCGACCCGATTGTTTTTAAGGGATTGTAAAATCAATCAAGGTATTCGCACTCTGTGTTCCCTGGGCTGATAAAGAGAATGTGTTCGTGAGATTAGAGCTCATCCAATCACCGGAAGAAAATGTGCCATCGCCATTTGCATCATAAAGTGAGTACAAATAATAACTTCCGGGATGCATATAATTAAACGTAAAAGAATTATCCGTTGAGGCTAAAAAGACATATCGTGAACGGTATTTTAATTGAGCAGGAATAAATGTAAATCCTGTGAATAGTGGTTGTGTTGTGATCATTAAAAATATTTTTTTTGTAGGGTCAGGAATGTGGCTCCCATCAAAACTAACATTCACTGTAGTTTGTCCTAAATAGGGTTGGGCAGATTCGTTATAAGGATCAATTGCAAGGTCTGTAGCAGAATAATAAATGGCTTCTGTTCTTCCATCGAATGTAGTAGAAAAATCTTTTACCATTTGTTTTTGGGGGAAGCTGAATGCTGTAATTGCTACTTGTGCTGAAGTGTTGTCTTGCAGTTTAGCTTTCCATAGCATATGTGTCTGTGCACTTGGTAAAGAATTATACACGTTCGTATATACATGAAGGATCAAGCTGTCGTCTTTGAAAAGTACATTGGTGTATACACGGTTTTTTCCTGCTTTAAAGTCGGAAAACCGATAAAAATAATTGTTTGTAGTTTCTGAAACGCTATCAATAACTGCATACGCTATGCGTTGTGAACCTGCGAATCCTCCACCGTTTCTGAAGGCCATTTTGTATGCTCCGGCATGCTTAACAATAAAGAAGCTCATTAAGATATTGTTCACTGAATCGAGTTCGTTTTTTGCTGAAACCTGTGCTCCGGAAACTGGACGAAAATCAACGATCCATTCGGGATATCCACCTAGTGGTGTTGATGAAGATACCGGTCCGTTCCAAATTCCAGGTAAATGGGACAAAATTGTATAACCAGATACTGAAGTGGAAGCATCGATGCCACCTGTTCCGCTTAGTGGAGGAGTTGTTTCATCGCTGTCGTTTTTGTCCTTGCAGGAAGTGACAACCAATGAAATAAAAATGCTAAGTAAAAGCGGAATTCTGAAAGACGTTTTCATGTTTTATAATTTGATACTTAAATTTAGTAATTATTTTTCTTAACTTAGAATAATCTTATAATTTAAAATTATGGCACGCATCTCCTCATTCGAAGAATATCAATTAGAATATCAAAAAAGTATAGAAAATCCGGAAGCATTTTGGGCCGATAAAGCAGATCAATTTGTTTGGTCAAAAAAATGGGACAAGGTTTTGGATTGGAATTTTTCTGAACCTAAATCAGAGTGGTTTGCCGGTGGTAAGTTAAATATTACTGAAAATTGTATCGACAGACATCTTCCGGAGCGGGCGAATCAGGTTGCTTATTATTGGGAGCCGAATGATCCTGCAGAAAAATCTGTACAGTTGACTTATGCAGAGTTGCATGAGCAAGTGTGTAAGTTTGCGAATGTCCTTAAAAATAACGGAGCAAAAAAAGGTGATCGGATCTGTATTTATTTGCCGATGGTTCCGGAATTAGCGATTGCGTTATTGGCTTGTGCCCGCATTGGAGCTGTTCATTCTGTTGTATTTGGGGGCTTTTCGGCATCCGCTTTGTCCAGCAGAATTCAAGACAGCGATTGCAAATTGGTGATAACGAGCGATGGTGCTTTTCGGGGTGCAAAAGATATTCCAATGAAAGATGTTGTGGATGAAGCATTGGAAGTGTGCCCTTCTGTTGCAAAAGTAATCGTGTTGGAAAGAACACAAACCTTCATCAAAATAAAAGAAGGAAGAGATGTTATGCTGTCCGATGAATTACAAAAAGTAACTTCTTACTGTCCAGCCGAACAAATGGATGCAGAGGATATGTTATTTATTTTATATACATCCGGTTCAACCGGTAAGCCGAAAGGTGTTGTACACACCTGTGGCGGATATATGGTTTATACACATTATACATTTGATACAGTTTTTCAATACAGAGATAAAGAAGTGTTTTGGTGTACCGCTGATATCGGTTGGATCACCGGACATTCATACATTGTGTATGCACCATTATTGGCAGGAGCAACATCCGTTTTGTTTGAAGGAATTCCAACCTATCCTGATGCGGGTCGTTTTTGGAGCGTAATAGATAAATATAAAGTGAACATTTTTTATACCGCTCCAACGGCTATCAGAGCTCTCGAAGCTGCGGGATTGGATTTTGTTAAGGCTTATAAATTAGATTCATTAAGAGTGTTGGGAAGTGTTGGGGAGCCCATAAATGAAGAAGCATGGAATTGGTATAATTTAAATATCGGAAAAGGTAATTGCCCTATCGTTGATACTTGGTGGCAAACAGAAACGGGTGGTATGTTGATTTCGCCAATTGCTGGAATTACAAAAACAAAACCTGGATATGCAACACTGCCACTGCCAGGTATTCAGCCTATTTTGGTAGATGATAAAGGAAATGAAATTATTGGAAATGGGGTAGAAGGAAATTTGTGCATCAAGTTCCCCTGGCCTTCTATAGTGAGAACAACATATGGTGATCATGATCGTTGCCGCACCAATTATTTTGCAACATATCCCGGATTGTATTTTACAGGTGATGGCTGTAAACGTGATGAAGACGGATATTATAGAATAACCGGGCGCGTTGATGATGTCATGAATGTCAGCGGGCACCGCATTGGCACCGCTGAAGTGGAAAGTGCAATTAATATGCATGCAGATATAGTTGAAAGTGCAGTGGTTGGTTATCCGCATGATATTAAAGGACAAGGGATTTATGCCTATGTGATTTGTACGAATGTGAATAAAGATATCGATGTCTTGCGAAAAGAAATTCTGGCGGAGGTAACAAAAGTGATCGGAGCAATTGCAAAACCAGATAAGATCCAAATTGTAAGCGGTTTGCCTAAAACGAGGAGCGGAAAAATCATGCGCAGAATATTGCGCAAAGTTGCAGAAGGAGATGTTTCTAATCTGGGGGACACATCAACATTGCTGGATCCGGCTGTTGTAGAGGAAATTAAGAAAGGAGCATTGTAAAAAAATCCGACCCCAAATTCGATGTAAAATTCTCTAATTCAAGATTGTTTTTAAAAACCGTCTCAGCAGCTTTTGAATTTATTTTAAGTGAAGCGATTCGTAATTCATCCGCTCCGCAATAATTCAGATCTTTCTGAGCTTTAAGATTTGGAAACAATAATATGGAGTAAAAAATTAGTGGAAATATTTTATTTAAGGGGCTTTTTTCCAAAACGAAAGGATAAATGAAGACTAAAAAATCCCATTTTATTAATCACTTAAAACCTGGAATTATATAGGACTAGTCAGCCGGAGTACCTTTTTTTAGTGGAATGGGCCAATATTGACAAAATAATCGCCAAAATTTCTTAAAACTTTGGTAATTATTGAATAGAGCCTTATCTTCGTTTTCTAATAAAAAGCCGTGTCCGATAGTCTAATAATCATACCTACCTATAATGAAAAGGAAAATGTTGAGCGAATGATTCGCAAAGTATTTTCATTGTCATTTTCATTTCATGTATTGATCGTTGATGATGGTTCTCCTGATGGCACTGCGGATATTGTTAAACGATTGATGCAAGAGTTTTCGGATCGTTTGTTTATAGAAGAACGGAAAGGGAAGTTGGGTCTGGGTACAGCCTATATCCACGGTTTTAAATGGGCCCTAGCTAGAAAATATGAATATATTTTCGAAATGGATTGTGATTTTTCACACAATCCTGAAGACCTGATCCGATTACGTGAAGCATGTGTTAATGGTGCCGATGTAGCGATTGGCTCACGATATGTAAAGGATGGGAAAATTGAGAACTGGCCCAAAGGACGTGTTTTGATGTCGTATTTTGCTTCTGTTTATGTGCGGATGGTTTTGTTTGTTCCAATACATGATACTACAGCAGGTTTTAAGTGTTATAAAAGAAACGTATTGGAGCGCATTCATTTTGATGAAATAAAATTTGTCGGGTATGCATTTCAGATTGAAATGAAATATACAGCTTATAAATTAGGATTTAAAATCGTTGAAGTGCCAATTACCTTTACAGACAGGACAGAGGGTGTTTCAAAAATGAGCAAAGGTATTTTCAAAGAAGCATTCTGGGGAGTACTTCAAATGCGGTTCAAAAAAATAAATTAAAGCTCTTTTTAAGAGCTTTTTTGTTAAATAAAAATATGAGCAGAACACTAATTAAAAATGTAAATATTGTCAATGAAGGTCGTGTTTTTAAAGGCGATGTATTGATTGAAGATCGGTTTATTTTAAAAGTCTCTGAATCAGAGATCAATTTAGCAGCCGATATACTGATTGATGGAACAGATCAGTATCTGTTTCCGGGATGTATTGATGATCAGGTTCATTTTCGTGAGCCCGGATTAACTCACAAAGGAGAAATCTATACTGAAGCAAAAGCGGCTGTAGCAGGTGGTGTTACCTCATTTATGGAAATGCCCAATACTGTTCCGAATGTTTTCTCC
>JBILYL010000027.1:0-15164 GCA_044377775.1 Bacteroidia bacterium | reverse complement strand
TTGGGATATTAAAATTCCGAAAGCATTGAGAGAATGAATGTATCGAGTAGTTCGATAAAAAGACAATGAGTAGTTTAATTCTGTAATAGATTACAAAGGTAGTTATAATAAATGGATAAAGTACAATAAATGCCAAGGGCGGAAGACAACTACAATTTAAACCGCCACCGAAACGAGGTCTCTGTGTATTTTTCTTTGATAAAATTATTTTTCTCAAGAATTCTCGCTGATGCGATATTAGTGATCTCTGTTTCTGCTAAAATTGATTTCACACTTTTTTGTTCCCTGCTCCACATTACTAATCCTGCTATAGCTTCAGTCATAATACCATTTCCTTCAAAAGCAGAATAAGTTCCATAACCAATTTCCACTTCTCCTATTTCATTCGGTTCGCCATTAAAGATAAAATCTGCGACCATTTTATTTTCAGCTCTTAAAACGACTGTCCAAATGGTGTGATAAAAGTAGTTACTGGTTTCATCAGACACGTTTGGAAGAATTTGCTTTTCTAAAGCATCTTTTAAATCGTCAGAGATCATTCTTTCTGAAAGGGTGAGATGAAGCTATTTCTCCAAAGAGAAATCGTTCTTCAGATATTTTTGCACTTGCGAAAATGTAAGTGGAATTAAGGATAAACGTTTCGTTTCGATCATTTTTTTTTATAAATGTCTTCAATCTTCTTTGCCATAAAATTTTCAGGTCTAGGAATATTTTTGAATCCGAATCGTTCATACAACGACTGGGCGTCTTTAGTCATCAAACAAAAATTACGCAAACCTTGTAGCTGTGAATGCATAAGTATGCATTCCATTAACCATTTCGACAAGCCCTTACCACGTTCCTCTTCGATTATAAAAACATCTGCTAGATATGCAAAAGTTGTATAGTCAGAAATCACACGTGCAAAACCGATCTGCTTATTTTCCTTATAAATACCAAAACACAATGAGTTCGCAATGGCATTTTTCACTATATCCAAAGGGATATCTTCCGCCCAATAAGATGTGCGTAAAAACCCATGAATTAAAGAAAGATTAAGTTTCGACTTATCTGTACTGATGATAAGATTGTTTTCTGAATACGATTCAATTTCCATTGGATAATTCATAAATGCATTAACTCAAAGCGCGCACATGATCGTTTATTCATCAAAACAGAAAAAAACTATTTAATCAAAAAAGAGATCGGCTTACCGGTGCAACCATTTGGAAATTGGATATTCAGCATCATTGCCAACGTTGCAGCAACATCTGTTATATAGATCTGCTCCGTAGAACTTCCTTGCCGGATGTTCCATCCATAGAACAAGAGCGGCACATGAGTATCATAGCTGTAAGGAGAACCATGTGTAGTTCCTGTTGGCATATAATCAACATAGGCCGGCAAATAATTCACAAGTACATCTCCGGAACGTTTTGCATTATATCCCTTTTGCATCAGATATCGAACACCTTCGGTAAATTGTGTATTATTCATCGTTGAAGCAGTAATCACTTCTGAAACTTCAGGGAATTTAAAAACAAAAGCAGCTACATCTTCCTGAACTTGTTGAAGAAACAATTTCTTAGAATCAATGACAGCATGGTTCAGGAAAATCTGTTGGTTCGAAAAAGAAAGCACCAAAGAATCACCGTAAGTTTTTGTCATATATTTTTTCAGCGAATCAACCATCTTTTCTTCACGCACATATCCGGCAGGAATTCTAAGATCATTCAAATAAGCTGGAACTTCGGGGGCAGCATGATCAGCAGTCAAAAAAACTAGTGCATTTCCTTTTCCGACCTGCAGTTCAATAAACTTAATTAATTCGGCAAGTTCTTTATCCAGTCTCAAATAATCATCTTCTTGTTCAATAGAATTTGGTCCGTAATAATGTCCGATATAATCAGGAGAAGAAAAAGAAACAGCCAGAAAATCTGTGGCCCCGGATTTTCCTAAATTTTCGGATTTTATTGTTTCAATCGCAAAGTCTTTCGTCAGGGAATTACCGAAAGGGGTATTGCGAATCATACCAAGTCCTCCATTTTTAGGATACAAAGAAGGAAGATCATGTGGAAACACAGGCTTCAATTCTCCTTTCCCTAAAGTCTCATATCTATTATCATCGGGTAAGCTCTCTGTATATTGTTCAATTGGCAATAGTGTATTCCAAGCTTGGCTTAAATATTTTTTCGGCAATTCTTTTTTATTGAATTCCTGCACCCACTTTGGCAATTCGGTCATGTAATACGAACTCGAAATAAAAGAACCGATACTCCCATCATACCAATACGCAGCATTCGCTGTATGTCCGGCAGGCAGGATCGCACTTCTGTCCTTAAGAGCAATACCGATAACTTTCGATTTCATATTTGATGAGATACGCAACTCATCAGTAATGGTTGATGTAAGCAGATTTACCGGAGAACGTTTTCCTTCTTTTGAAGTGGTTCCTACTCCAATCACATTATCATCCTGAGCACAATAAAGATCTTTTAATTTAGATTTATCGTACCAATCATTCGCGATGATACCGTTTATTGCCGGAGTTGTTCCTGTATAGATTGATGCATGCCCTGGGCCGGTATAAGTTGGCACATAATTGAAATTGGTGTTTTTACAGAAGAAGCCTTCATTCACCAATTTCTTAAAACCTTCATTTCCGAACTTATCCCAAAAGCGATAAATGTAATCGTAACGCATTTGATCGATAACAATTCCGACAACAAGTTTTGGTTTAGTCGTTTTTTTTGCAGCCGTTTTTTCTACTTGTGCAGACAATGACAAATAACTAATTGATGCAATCAGGAAGAATATTACTTTTTTCATATGTCTTTATTTTTCGGGATTAAAATTCTTTTTCACTTTCAACGCCAAACAATTTGCCTTGCTTCCAAAGTTTATATTCTTGTTTAAATTGTTTAGTATTCCGTTTTGTTAATGCCGCAGGGTCCATAGTGCTTAAGTCCGGCTTCCCGGCATTTACCCATGCTGTGAACCAAAAATCAGAACAAGCCTGAACAGAAGCCCGCATCTGATCTTCGACCATACCTTTGAGGGAAACATGCAATGCCGCAGCGTACTCTTCGGAAAATATTGTTTGTCCATATTTATTTTTCGCCACCTTTCCACTTGCATCTGTTTTATACATTTTATCCTCTGTGAAACTCTTTTTCAATTCACGATCTTTAAGCAAAAGCGTATCTTTCAATCTATGTGAATTAAGAATTATTTTCCAGATTTCTGCTTGAACGTTATCAATGTATCTTGCATCCAGGGTATTGTAATTATAAGTTGTGCCGAACATTTCGGGCAAACGGGATTCCCACAAAGCATGGATTCCTTTTTGATTTGTTTGCTGACCGTCATAGTTTGCGGAAGTGTGCAGCGGCATATGTGCGTCACCAATATAATGACCGAGATCAGCTGCTAAAAACAAAATTTCTGTTTTCTTTTTTTCCTTAAATGCTTTTGTTAATTTCTCCATCACATCTTGCACATACCAAAATAGAATTCCATTCTGACTCAAGAATTTATCATCGTATTTCTTTTTCAGCTCATCCATTGTTTTTGGAATGCTATCTAAAGAACCAAAATTTTCAAGATCGATAAAATGTCGTGGATTCTCTGCTTTATCATTCAACGTATATTTACGAAGATCAGGAACTGTTGATTCCTGCGTAATAAAATCGATGTGATTGTAAAAAAATGTTTGAAGCGGGGCAGGCAAAGCAAAAACAGCAGATCTATTGATGTGTTCATGTCCGAATGTTCCCCAGGAAATAAAAATGAAAGAGAAGATAACAGCGCTAAAAATCAATACGAACTTTTTCATAAAAAATAAATATAAAATTAACTACTTTGTTTTACCATAAAATAAATGAGTACGACACAAACTGATACACTTATCAAAACATTCGCAACAGCAATCATCAAATTACCGGAACGAATCAATTCAACTGTTTCGTAACTGAAGGTTGAAAAAGTACTGAACCCACCACAAAACCCTACAACAAGTAACATTCTTAAAGCAGGATTCCCTTCCATTTTACTACTAAATACACCTACCATTAAGGCAAGTATCAAACAGCTTGCAATATTTGATAACAATGTTGCTATTGGATATGATGTTTTACAGTTGGTTTTTACTATTTCAGAAACACCATATCGGGCAATACTTCCTAAACCACCGCCCAAAAAGACGAATAAAATATTATTCATGTGTTAATCTGATATTAGCAAATTGATATATTTTAAACACAACAATCCCGATGCCCATACCTAAAATTGCGCCAACGGCAATATCTGCGGGATAATGCACCCCATTATAAATCCTACTGTAGGATACAAATGCGGCCCAAACAAAAACTGAAACCCCAAAATATTTTATTTTATTTTTAAATAACAAACTCAAAAACATGGCAAGAGCAAATGTGTTAGCTGCATGAGATGAAACAAATCCATATACTCCACCGCAGCCATCATTCAAGTGCACCTTTGCCTGAATAAGTATATTATGGCAAGGACGGTATCGGAGGAACATATTCTTAAAAGCATGAACGGAAAGCTGGTCGGACAAAACAATCAATAAAACAGCTGCGGCTGCTACCAATAAAACCTTTTTACCAAAATGTTTGTAGGATAAAAAAAGAAAAAAAGCATAAAGTGGAATCCAGAAATTTTTATGGCTGGCCCAAAACATAACCACATCAAAAAAAGGATTGTGCAGACTGTTCAGAAACAGAAAAAGTTGGGTATCGATATCTTTTATGGATTGGATCAAGCTTAATTATTTTAAAATGAATAACCCACTCTTAAACTAAAAGAGCCATATTGTTTGTAGATTCCCTGCACAGGATTAAACTCATCGTATTCAGCTTCACTAATGGAGATCAATGAATTATATTGAGCAATGAATGCAGCCGAAAAATTTTCATCGAACTCATAATTCAATCCGAAAAGTGGTGAAACGATCAATTTTCCATTTGTTGAATCTTCACCTAAGTGAATATTTATGTCATCCCGCTGATAGGAATAATTTGTTATTGCTAATCCTACATCACCACCTGCAATAAAGCCAAATTGATTAAATGACTTAATGTTTTCGACATGAAATGTAGCGCTGACCAGCATGTAATTCGTATAAACAGCAGTTCCATAGGAATCGGGAGCAACAGAATAATACAAGGTATCCGATTGGGGTTTAAATTGCATGATGCCAAGAACCAAGCCTTTTTTGAGGATTTTTTTTGAGTAATAATCGTCACGCACCCAATTAAATCCAAAGTGTAAACCCAATGCAGGTTTATACACCCTGCTCAATTTTGAAATCGGAAAATTGTAACTTGCTGAAGCGGCTAATTCATAATAATCTTCTCCGGAGGAGTTCTGAGAAAACAGTTTAATCTGACTACTGAAAATTAAAATAATCAGGACACTAAATACAACCTTTTTACCCATTTACAGTTGAATCAATTAATAATCAAACACATTATCCTTCGCGTTCAATTGTTTCCATAATTCATCTTTCAGTTGAGTAATTCCGAACCCAGTTTGAGATGAAAAATATAAAACAGGAACTGTTTTTTTCTCTTTAAATCGTTTGTTCAGATCTTTTTTCATTTCAGCCAAAAGTTCTTCATCCATCATATCACATTTGGATATTGCCAGAATTCTTTTTTTATGAAGAAGTTCAGGATTAAACTTATCCAATTCGTTCAGTAAAATTTTATATTCTTTAATGATGTCATCTGTATCAGCGGGAACCAAAAAAAGAAGCGTAGAATTACGTTCAATATGCCGTAAAAATCTTAGTCCGATCCCCTTACCTTCGCTAGCGCCTTCAATAATTCCGGGAATATCAGCCATTACAAAAGACTTGTAATCGCGGTATTCGACAATTCCCAAATTAGGGACAAGTGTAGTAAAAGGATAATTTGCAATTTCAGGTTTTGCAGCAGAAACGACCGATAATAAAGTAGATTTTCCGGCATTTGGAAAACCAACTAAACCGACATCTGCCAAGACCTTCAATTCTAAAATTTTCCATTCATCCCTTCCATCGCCACCTGGCTGTGCATATCGCGGAGTTTGATTCGTAGACGATTTAAAATGATCATTTCCTAAGCCACCTCGGCCACCGGGAACAACAATAATTTCTTGTCCCTCTTCTGTGATCTCCCCTTCAACTTCACCCGTTTCAGCATCACGAATGATCGTTCCCAAAGGAACATCCAGAATTTCATCTTTCCCTTCAGCACCTGTCATACGTGCACTACCACCGCTACCACCGGGTTCTGCGATAATATGTTTCCTGTATTTCAAATGGATGAGGGTCCAGAATTGTTTATTCCCTTTCACAATAATATGCCCGCCTCGTCCGCCATCACCACCATCAGGTCCACCTTTAGCCGTTAATTTACTACGGTGCAAATGCACTGATCCCTGACCACCCTTTCCTGAGCGGCAGCATATTTTTACATAATCAACAAAATTCGAATCCATTCTTTTTTACCCTCTTATCACCTAATCACACAATACTTATCTTTTTTTCTTTGCAGCTTTTTTTGCCGTTTTCTTTGTTGGAGCAGCTTTCTTCACAACTTTCTTCACAACTTTTTTCACAACTTTCTTTACGACTTTTTTAGCCGCTTTTTTCACGACTTTCTTGAGCACCTTTTTAGTACTTGCTTTCTTTGCCGTTTTTTTAAAAGAAACTTTTTTTACTATTTTTTGGGGAGCTGCTTTTTTTACAACCTTTTTTGAAATAACTTTTTTTGCTGCTTTTTTTACTGCTTTTTTTACTGCTTTCTTAGAAGAAACTATTTTTTTTGCAACTTTCTTAACCGTCTTTTTAACAACTTTTTTTGGTGTTGGTTTTTTTACAACAATATTCTTTACACCTTTTTTAGCTGTTGTTTTCACTATAGGTTTTGCTACTTGAACAACAGAAACTTTTTTCACTTCCGTTGATTTTTTCACGATTGGCTTTTGGGGAATTTCAGCTATCACTTTCTTTGCTTTAACAGGCTGAGAATCGATTAACGGCTTTGAAGAACGTGGATCAATTACCGCACACAAATTTGCAAAAATCTGATCAACACTACCTATGCCATCCACCGCTCTGAACTTCCCTTGTGCTGAGTAATAACTTTTCAAAGGTGCAGTTTTATTATTATACTCCTGTATTCTGTTACGGATAATACCTTCATTCTGATCATCCGGACGACCGCTGTTTTGCCCTCTTAGCAACAATCGTTTTGTCAATTCAGAATTACTTACTTCCAAGGCCAGCATCATCGTGATAGAAGTATGCTTTTCAAACAACAAACGATCTAAAGCCTGAGCTTGTGCTTCGGTACGAGGAAAACCATCAAAAATAAATCCTTTCGCATTCGGATTTTTATCCAGCTTAGAACTAATCATTCCTATAACTACTTCATCAGGAACCAAAACGCCTGCATTCATCAACATCTGAGCCTCTAAGCCCAATTGTGTCCCAGCAGCAATTTCACTTCTTAAAAGATCACCGGTAGAGAGGTGTATCAATTGATATTTTTCAATTAATTTTTCCGATTGAGTTCCTTTACCTGCACCTGGAGGTCCGAAGAGTACGATGTTTAACATGTTTTTTTTGTTTGAGTGAAAATTGGTTTGTTTAAGATCTGTAGTTATATGAAATTATTTTTTATCATTTTCATAATCCAGCACATAAATATCTTCCAGATTTCGGCCTAGTCCTTTATAATCCAAACCAAAGCCTACAATAAAATCATTCGGGATCACAATAGCGGCATATTCAATAGGAAGCGTTTTTGTATATGCATTGGGTTTAAACAACAAAGTAGCGATTTTAATTTCCGCTGCACCTAAAACTTTCAACTGATCCCAAACATTTTCAATCGTATTTCCTGTATCAACAATATCTTCAACGATCACAACTGTTCTTCCTTTTATTTCTTCATTGAGTCCGATCAACTTTTTCACATTACCAGTGGAAGTTGTATCTTCATAAGAAGAAACTTTAACGAAAGAAATTTCACACTCAACATTAACCTTTTTCATCAGATCTGCTGCAAACATAAAAGAACCGTTTAGCACAGCCAGAAACAAAGGTTTTTTACCCTTCAGATCTTTATTGATTTGTTTCGCAACTTCTCCGATTGCTTTTTGAATTTCAGAAGAAGTGATCTTCGTTTTAAATGTATGTCCGTGAATTACAACACTACTCATATATAAAGGGTATTAAAGCACCAAAAATAAACAAAATAACCTGAAAAAAGGCTTGAAAACTTTATTTTATTCTTCGCTTATAAAAACATACTTTTACTGCTACGATTTAACAAAAAGACCTTATTTATGACCCCAAAAGTGAGTATAATCATGGGTAGCACGTCAGATATGCCCATTATGCAGGAAGCAGCAAAAATCCTGAACGAATTTAAGATCCCATTCGAAATAAACGCATTAAGCGCCCATAGAGTACCAGAACAAGTGGCTGATTTCGCCAAGAATGCACATTCGAAAGGAATTCGTGTGATTATAGCCGGAGCAGGCGGGGCGGCACATTTACCGGGTGTTGTTGCTGCATTTACTCCTATTCCTGTGATTGGCGTACCATGCCGCTCTGCTATCTCTATCGATGGGTGGGATTCGGTTCTTTCAATCCTTCAAATGCCTCCGGGAATACCTGTCGCTACAGTTGCATTAGATGGTGGACAAAATGCAGGGATACTAGCAGTGCAGATTCTTGCTGCCGGAAATGACGAATTATTACAAAAAGTGATCGATTTTAAGGAAAATCTGAAAAATAAGATCCTGAAAGCAAATAAAGAGTTGTCGGAAGTGAAATTCGAGTTTAAAACAAACTAATACAACAGCTACGCAGAAGTCGGTTATAAATAATAATTCCTTTACATTAACATTATAAAGGAATCCGATTTTTGCATGCGATTAATGATAAATGAAAAAAAGTTACCTCACGATACTTTGCATTGCCACTGCTTTTTTCTCAAAAGCTGGAAATGAGGATCTGCCCCTTGGTGCCCGCTCTTCCGGAATGGGAAATGCTTCCGTTTCACTTAGTGATGTATGGAGCGCACACCATAACCAGGCCGGACTAGGTTTTGTACGCGATATTTCTGCAGGGGCATACTATGAAAACAGGTTTTTATTAAAAGAACTAAGTATCAAGGGCGGAGTTGTCGCACTGCCCGTAAAAGGCGGAACATTTGGCTTGTGCATCAGTAATTTTGGCTATACACTCTACCACGAAAACAAGTACAGCCTTTCTTTTGCCAAAGCATTTGGCGATAAACTTTCTGCAGGCATCGCCATGGATTACCTTACTACCAAAATCGGAGAAGGATATGGAAGTAAAGGTGTTTTGGCTGCGGAGTTTGGAATTCAGGCTAAACCGTTAAAAGGATTAACGATTGGCGCTCATGTTTTTAATCCGACCCGAGCTAAATTAGCTGATTACAATAACGAAAGGCTGCCAACCGTCATCCGGTTTGGTGGTGATTATAATTTTTCAGACAAAGTGAAGGTCGCTGTGGAAACAGAAAAAGACATTGCTCAGAAAGCTATTTTCAAAGCCGGTATCGAATATAAACCAGTTAAAGAATTATACTTGCGCGCTGGTATTGGCACCAATCCTACTTTAACGTCCTTTGGGTTCGGATTAAATTTAAAAAGTATAAAGATCGATGTTTCCGCTAACTACCACCAGACATTAGGATTTAGCCCGCAGATAGGATTAACATATATCTTTAAAAAAGAGACAAAGAAAACAAACGAAACGGAGACTGTTTTTTGAAAAAAATAAGATCATACCTGTTTCTGTTTTCAGTAGTATTTGCGCTTCTGACTTCATCATCTGTAATTGCACAAGATACAGTGCTCAACAAAACAGACGATAGTCAGATACAACAGCAACTTGAAAACATTGCTGAAAACACAGAGAATGAAGATGCCGATTACACTACTCTTACGGAAGTCCTTATCTATTCCAGTGAAAATCCAATCAACTTAAATAAAACCAACAAAGAAGAATTGCAGGCATTGCAATTATTGAATGATATACAAATCAACTACCTTTTGTCGCACATTGAAAAGAATGGCAAACTGATTACTATTTACGAGTTACAAGGTATCAGCGGTTTTGATCTGCAAACCATTCGAAAAATATTGCCTTATGTGAAAGTGACAGATAATTTTACATCCGCACATTTCAACACAAAAGAAATGTTCAAAAACGGGCAACACTCAATTCTGCTCCGTTATGGGAGAACCCTCGAGGATCAAACTGGTTTCTCTTCAACTGATAGCTCCTCTTTATACAAAAGCATGAACTCCCGATATATAGGAAGCCCTGATAAAATATACGCCCGCTACCGCTTTACCTATGGAACAAACATCAGCTGGGGAATTACGGCAGAAAAAGATCAGGGAGAATTATTCTTCAAAAACAAACAAAAATACACTTACGATTGGTATGAAAAATCCTTGAATGGAAATCAGAAAACAGGATTTGATTTTTACTCTGCACACTTTTTCCTTAAAAATGTAAAATTTATTAAAGCATTAGCGGTTGGTGATTACCAGGCAACATTCGGACAAGGTCTAACAATATGGAGCGGACAAGCATTTGGGAAAAGCTCTGACATAATCAGCGCTAAAAAATCAGGAAGAGGGATCAGTCCGTATACATCGGTTGATGAAAATCTTTTTATGCGGGGTGCAGCAACAACACTTGGATATAAAAAAATGGAAGCAACTGTTTTTTATTCACGTAAACACATCGATGCAAATGTGAGTGACACAACAGACACAGGCGAAGCCGCACAAATATCATCGTTACAGGAAACAGGCTACCACAGCACATCCGGAGAGTTGGCCGACAAAGACGCTATTTTACAAACATTGATCGGAGGAAATGTTTCCTATAAAGGAAAAAAATTCAATGTCGGACTTTCGGCATTAAGTTATCAATTAGATGTAGATCTCAAACGAACCTTATCGTACTATAATCAATTTGAATTTTCGTCTTCAAAAAATTTAAACATAGGAGCTGATTACAATTTAATTCATCGCAATTTTAATTTCTTCGGTGAAGCATCAATGAGTAAGAACGGAGGAAAAGCATTTGTAAATGGAGTATTGATCAGTTTGGATCCCCGCTTATCTTTTACAGTGATGCACAGGTATTACCAACGCAATTTCCAAAACTTATTAAGCAATGGATTTGCAGAAAGTAGCACTGCTGCAAATGAAAAAGGAGTATACATTGGATTGGTGGCAAAACCGACAAACAGAACAACCATTACCGGATACTATGACCGCTTTGAATTCCCATGGTTAAAATATCAGGTAAATGCACCTTCATACGGGAACGACTATATGGCACAATTCAACTATACACCTTCAAAAAAAATGGATATGTATGTGCGCATCCGTACACGCGACAAACAAAAGAATACATCTGATGCCGCAGTGATCGATTATTTGGTTCCTGTTAAACAAAGTAATTACCGCTTTAACATTTCGTATACGATCACTCCTTCCATAAAATTGAAGAACAGGATCGAGCTCATCGATTATAAATTGGATAACAATAAAACACAAAAAGGATATCTGGTTTACCAGGATATTGTTTACAGCAAATTAGGCAAACCGCTCTCCGTAACATTACGATACGCCCTTTTTCAAACAGATAGCTATGATGCACGCATCTATGCATACGAAAATGATGTACCGGGCTCCTATTCTATTCCTGCATACTATAACAGAGGCTCCCGCTTTTATATTATGCTGGATTACAATCTTACAAAACGAATTGAATTATGGTTCCGTTACTCTCAGACCGTATATGATAACAAACAAATTATCAGTGAAGGATCTTTAACTGAGATTCAGGGAAATACGAAATCAGAAATAAAAGCACAGCTGAAGTTTAAATTTTGATACAGGCAATTAATGCTTCTGAATTTCCTGATAAAAACTATCTTTGCATCCCAATAAATAAACATTATGACTAAATTAAAGATTGGCGTTTTGCGCGAAGAAAAAAGTCCACCTGATAAACGAGTTCCTCTTACTCCGCTTATCTGTGCTGAATTGATCAGAAAATATCCTCACATAGAAATTGTTGTTCAACCGAGTAAGATCCGTTGTTACGAAGATGCGGAATATACTGCATTTGGTGTGCCGCTTCAGGAGGACCTTAGCGATTGTCAGATACTGATGGGCGTAAAAGAAGTGCCGAAAGAAAAACTCATGGCAAACAAAAAATATTTTTTCTTTTCTCACACGATCAAAAAGCAGCCGCACAACCAGATGCTGATGAAAACCTTGATTGAAAAGAAAATCCAAATGATCGACTACGAAACATTGACGGATAAAAACCACAACCGGATTATCGGATTTGGCCGTTATGCCGGAATTGTTGGTGCCTACAACGGCATTTTAGGTTACGGAAAAAAATACGATCTGTTCCAGTTGAAAGCGGCAAACCTATGCAGAGACAGAGCAGAAATGGAAGATGAATTAAAACGTGTTAAATTACCGAATATTAAAATCGCATTAACCGGAGGCGGAAGAGTTGCTAATGGTGCAATCGAAACATTAAGTGCGCTGCGTATCCGCAAAGTAACTCCCGAAGAATTCCTGATGGGTTCTTTTCGTGAACCGGTTTATTGTCAGTTAAACCCGCGTGATTATGTTGAGCGTAAAGGCGATCACAATTTTGATCTCCAGGATTTTTTTAAACATCCGGAACATTTCGAATCCACCTTTGCCAAGTATACAAAAGTAACAGACATTTATATTTCGGCTCATTACTGGGATCCCCGAGCGCCCAAAATGTTTGAATTGTCAGATATGAAAGCATCCGAATTTCATGTAAGCGTAATTGCGGATATCACATGCGATATTGATGGTTCTGTTCCTACAACAATTCGTTCTTCAACAATCGAAAAACCATTTTTCGGTTACAACATCCTTGAAGACAAAGAAGATCTGCCTTTCAACAAAGATACTGTTTGTATTATGGCTGTAGACAATTTACCATGTGAGTTACCACGTGATGCAAGTGATGATTTCGGAAAAGATCTGATGGAGCGTGTACTACCAAGTATTATCGGTGAAGATGCAGATGGCATTATCGAAAGAGGAAGCATTTGCAAGGAAGGAAAACTGATGAAAGATTTTGACTACCTCAGCGATTATGCTTATTAATTAAAGAAAATCGTTATTTAAAAATCTGCTGATCAGATCTTTCTTTTGATTTTGTTTACCATCATCGAAACAGTCATTGTCAGTAGAAAAAAGACGAACAATTTCAGGGAGGCGGTTAGCACATCAGCGATACCGCCACCACGAAGAAACAATTCATAGAATCCGTTCAAGGACCAATTAAGTGGAGAAACAACACTAATATTCCGCATCAGCTCCGGCATCACATATGTTGGCACCCAAACACCGCCAATAGCTGATAACAAAAGAACAGACAAAGAACCCATTATAGCTCCCTGTTGCTCCGTAGAGGCAATTGTCCCCATCATTACTCCATAACCAGTAGCGGCAAAAGCAGTGGAAACAGAAAGTAGAATAATTCCGGAAATACTGTTTCCGAAATTCAATGTAGGTAAACCAAACATCGGCAAAAAGAATAAACCAACAGATAACATAAGCGCCAGTTGTATCAGGCAAACAAAAATATACACAACAATTTTACCATTGATCAACACAAGAAATGAAGTAGGGATAGTTTGTAACCGCAAGACACTGCCTTCATTTTTTTCTTTTACCATACTTCCTGCCAAGGGTAAAACAATAAAGAACATTGCGAAAATAGCCCAAGCCGGAACATTGTGCTGAACAGCATTCGGAACGATCTCACCAATTTGTTTGGAAGCGTATACTTCTTTGTATTTTATAATTTGTGATTGAGCAAATGCATTCTTTGGTGCATTTTTTTTATCCGGAATAAGTTCAGACAACTCTTCAGAAAAAGTCTGGAACATAATTTTTGTTTTGATCTCTGAAATAAATTCACGCAAGGTACTTGTAACGGAAGTAAGAAAGGATTTTTTAGTGATCGGATCAATAAAGATTGAAATCTCTACGGAGTCGGATTGAGTTTGTAGACTGTCGCTTTCACCCAAAGTTTGTTTGACCAACAATTTCACATTGTTACGTATGGCTTCTGTTGCACCTTTTGGCACAACAACACCCACTAAAAACTTCCCATCAGAAACAGCTCTTTCAAGCACTTCAGCCGTTGCGGGCTTACCGTCAATAGTATAATTAAGCGTACACATACCCGAATTCAAAAGCCCTTGAGCAATAGAAATGCCCAATGAATCTTTATCGTTATCAACAAAGACAATCGGAATACCCCGTTCATTCAAACTTTTAAAAGCAGAGTCCTGAATAAGGGTCATAACAAAGATCAGGATCATGGGCATTAAAAAAAGAACAGCCAAACCTACCTTGTCTCTAAGGAGAATAAGTGCTTCTTTTTTAATGGCTGCTAATAATTTGATCATTCCAACGTGTAAATTATATTCCTGATAATTAACTGATATGTTCTAAAAAATTAATCTCTCAATTTCCTTTTTGTCAAATGCAAAAACACCGACTCCAAGTTAGTGCACCCTTCATTATTTGCAATTAATTGCTGAGGAGAACCTTCAACAATAATTTTTCCATTATCGATAATTGCAACCCGTGAACAAAAAGATTCGGCTTCTTCCATGTGATGAGAAGTATACACTACAGTCGTTCCGGCTCTATTCAATTCTTTCAGATGATCAATTATAACATTTCGTGATTGTACATCAACACCAACAGTTGGCTCATCCAGAAATAAGATCTTGGGATCATGTAAAATCCCAGCAATCAGATTTACTCTGCGTTTCATTCCGCCTGAATACGTTGATAATCGATTATTTCCAGCATCCGTCAAACCAAAATTATTCAGCCACAATTCAATCTTATCTTTCAGTGATTTACCACTTAATCCGTACATATGACCATAAAAACTAAGATTTTCCCTTGCACTTAACATTGGATAAAGTGCGATATCCTGAGGAACAACACCAATTATTTGCTTTATCTTATCGAGGTTTCCATTCAGACTCATTCCATCAATTGTAACTGTTCCATGGGATGGAGGAAACAAA
>JBILYL010000202.1:0-5423 GCA_044377775.1 Bacteroidia bacterium | reverse complement strand
AATATTTTCTTTTTCTTCTCATTTCTTTCAGCATTTTTTCATCCCTGCGGTATACATCAATAAAAAATTGTAGTTCCCCGAATTCATCCACTTCCGCTGTGAAATATGTAAAGTAAAGTGCGATAGGTTTTTTGATGTAAACGTACTTTTGTTTTTCCTTCGATATATCTGAGATCAATGAATCGACAGGATATTTTACACTGTCATCGCGGATAAGGAACTGTGCAAAATCCATAAATTTTTCTAAGCGGCAGCAGCCGTGACTCATTGCACGCATTTCTCTGTTGAACAATTTGCGGTTGTCGGTGTCGTGCATGTAAACGCCATATTTGTTTTCGAAATTAAATTTTAAAATTCCGAGTGAATTCTTTTCACCTATTCCTTGTCTTAGTTTCCAGGGGAAATAATTTTTAGAGTATTTCTTCCACTTTATTTTTGATGCGTCTACCTTTTTATTATTCCCATCCAGCACTTCAAAATTCTTTCTGCTTAAATAAGTGGTATCCCGCTTTAGTATCGGTAAAATTTCTTTTGTTGCAATACTGAAAGGAACTGTCCAATAGGGGTAGATCAAAAAATAGCGGATGGTGCTTTTTAATAAGGGTGTTTGATGATCCGGAGCGCCAACGATAACGCGTGATCGCAACGCAACGGTATCGTCCTCAACAACGTGCATTTCAAATTTCGGAATGTTTACCCAAACGTATTGTTTTTCGCTTGGTGCTTTCGACCAACGCCAGCGCTCCATATTCACAGCTATCTGATCGATGTAATCTTGTTTTGTGCGTTGTAGTGCCTTAAATGTAAGTTTGCCGATTTTCCCGTCTTCAGTTAGATTATTTTTACACTGAAAATTTTTGATCGACTTAACCAGTTTGATAGAATCAGAGCCGGTAAACTCTTCAAAATAATCGTGACTTTTTATCAAGCGTTCTTTAACTCTGGCCATAAAAGTTGTGGAATCAGAGTCTCTGCTTGCGATGCTGTCCCAGTCGGTATCTTTAAATTCGTATTTGAAATTCTTTAACGAAGATTTAAGTGCTCGGTAGTATTCGTTTTTTGGTTCTAATGAGTCGAAGGCAATCCGAATTGTGTTTTTTGAAATAACGGTGTTGAACAGTTCAACAATATTGGTGTCAAGTTGATTGCCTTTCCAT
Organism: Bacteroidia bacterium; assembly: GCA_044377775.1. GTDB lineage: Bacteria > Bacteroidota > Bacteroidia > 2-12-FULL-35-15 > 2-12-FULL-35-15 > 2-12-FULL-35-15. Next base: position 4,266 of record JBILYL010000202.1, on the reverse strand, counting down.
TCGTAAGTAAGGCTGTCCGAATTGATACGACCTTTATTGATGTGAACTGCCATCGTGAAAAATGCATCTGCAAGGAGTAAGTCGGCATGTAACAGTTTTACAACATCAAATTTATTTGTCATACTATCCTTTGCCGAATTAATCAGATCCGTTATTTTTTGAAAGTGGTAATCTTCAGGATACAGAGCATACTCGTCAGCATTTTTGATGGCAGTTAAAAGTGTATCTCCTTGTTTTGTAAGAATGCCTTTATCAGTAAAAGTTACTGAATATTTTTTCTGACGATAAAAATCAAGGATGAATTTTGTGGAAAATAAGCTGTCATTCTCTATAACAAGAATGTCGCTGGTATCTGATTTGCTTAACTTTTCCTGAATTAATTTAGTCGTTTCTTCGTTCACCATTTCTGGTTTTTCTACGAGCACAACTTCCTCCGGCTTTTCTTCTGAACATTTATTACAACCTGTTATGATTGTAATGGCAAAAAGGAAAAAGAGGATACGATACGATTTCAATGGCTGAATATTTTTTCAAATTTACAAAATTGCTTTCACATCCGTTGAAAGTACTTCTTTTATTGATGATGTAATTTGTTTTCGCTCTTATTTGCTTATCCGCGGCTCATTTTTGCTATTAACAAGTTATTAACAATTGAAGAGAGTTTTAAACGTACTGTTTTTATACTTAGATTTTTTTTTTTAATTTGTAGCAAGCTAAAAAACAGAATTATTAATTTATTTAAATACAATTTATGAAAATAAACAACATTTTCTCTATGACTGTAGTGGTGGTAGCTATTGTCATGGCTTTTAACGTTAAAGCATTTGCCCAGGCGAAATATTTTCCCGGTTATGTGGTCATGCTGAATGGTGATACACTTAAAGGGGAAGTTAAAAAGAATCCGAAGCGTGAGTTTGACAGTTTCGCGAAAGCGGCTTATCGCAAAAAGGAAGGCGGGGAGATCAAAACATTCAACCCGACAAAGATCAAAGAATATTGCGTGGAAGGAGTAACATTTGTTTCCCGCAATGTTGACGGAGAGCAAGTGTTTATTAAGCGTTTATCGAAAGGATCTGTAAATCTGTATGAATCACAGATCGAAGTTTTGCAGATGAATGATATAAAAGTAAAATCCGATTATTATATGGAAAAACAATCGGGTGAGTTTGTGAAGATAAAATCAGGTAAATTCAAAAAACAAGTGGTGGAAGCGATGTCTGATAATGAAGAGATTGTAAAAGCGCTAGAAGAAAAAAAATACGAATACGAAAATATTGTAGAGTTGTTTAATGCATATAATAAGTCTGCATCCAACTAATTGAATAACTTGTTTTATGGAAGCCGGGAGATATTCTCCCGGCTTTTTTATTTCCAAAATACTTTTAAACAGTTCCCGGTTACTGGGTTTTTTCGGCTATTTTTATGAAATATTTAAATTCATAATTTGTTATGCCTGAAAACAATAAAAAACTTTTTTTATTAGATGCTTTTGCCCTTATTTATCGTGCTTATTTTGCTTTTGCAAATAATCACCGTATAAATTCTAAAGGATTAAATACCTCTGCTGTTCTAGGCTTTACAAATACCTTGTTGGAAGTTCTTAAAAAAGAAAAGCCTTCTCACATTGCCGTAGTTTTTGATACCCCAGAACAAACCGTACGTCATATTGAATTTACCGAATACAAAGCCAACCGCGAAGAAATGCCTGAAGATTTGGCATTGGCCATTCCTTATATAATTAAAGTAATTGAAGGATTTAATATTCCTGTTATTGCCAAACCCGGTTTTGAGGCGGATGATGTGATCGGTACGCTTGCTAAACTTGCCGAAAAACAAGGCTTCACCACCTATATGATGACTCCGGATAAAGATTACGGACAGTTGGTTTCCGAAAATATTTTTATCTATAAACCGGCACGGATGGGAAATGGTGCCGAAATTATGGGTACAGCTGAAGTTTGTAAAAAATGGGATATTCAAAATGTGGATCAGCTGATCGATATTTTAGGATTGATGGGTGATAAAGTTGACAACATTCCGGGTATCCCCGGAGTGGGCGAAAAAACAGCTATTCAGCTCGTGAAAGATTTCGGTACCATTGAAAATCTATTGTTGAATACTGATAAACTCAAAGGGAAATTAAAAGAAAAAGTTGAACTGAATAAGGAAATGGCCATTCAATCAAAATGGCTTGCAACCATTATTTGTGATGTTCCTGTTGAGCTGGATGAAAAAGCGTTGGAGATCGAAGAGCCTAACAGAGAAGCGTTAAGAGAGTTATTCACTGAACTTGAATTTAGGAGGTTGGCCGAACAGATCCTAGGTGAACCGCTTGCAGTTGCCGCAGAAGTTGTTAAATTGCCTGTTGTAAAAATTAAAAAATCCGATCCTGATCAAATGGATATGTTTGGTGTTGAAACCGAGGTTGAAGTGTTTGCTCAGGAAGCTGTTGATGCTCCGAAAAATTTCAGCACATTAAAGGATGTTGCCCATTCGTATCAACTTGTCGATACAAAAGAAAAAAGATCAGCATTGATTGCTGAACTTCTTCAACAACATGAGGTTTGTTTCGATACAGAAACTACCGGTTTAGATACGCATACAGCCGAACTTGTTGGTTTATCATTTGCCTATAAAACAGGAGAGGCTTTCTACATTCCTGTTCCTGAAGATCAAAAGGAAGCACAGTTGATCGTAGATGAATTCAAACCTGTTTTTGAAAATGAAAACAGCACGCTCATTGGTCAGAATATTAAATATGATCTTTCTGTTTTAAGAAAATACAACGTTCATCTGAAAGGTAAATTATTTGATACGATGGTCGCTCATTTTTTGATTCAGCCTGAAATGCGCCACAATATGAATGTTCTAGCTGAAACCTATTTGCACTATTCTCCCGTTTCCATTGAAACGCTGATCGGTAAAAAAGGGAAGGGCCAACTGAATATGCGTGATGTTCCTTTAGAAGATATTAAAGAATATGCTTCCGAAGATGCAGATATTACTCTTCAGTTAAAAAATAAGTTTGAAGGAATGATGACGGAGCCGAATACAAAAAAACTATTCGAGGAAATTGAAATCCCCCTGATTACTGTTCTTGCAGCGATGGAAGAAGAGGGTATTGCTCTTGATAAGAATGCACTTAAAGAATTGTCGGTTGAATTAGAGAAAGATATCTTAATTGTAGAGAAGGAGATCCAACACTTGGGTGGAACAGCATTTAATGTATCTTCTCCTAAACAGGTAGGCGAAATTTTATTCGAAGTGCTGCAAATTGCTGAGAAACCTAAAAAGACAAAAACCGGCCAGTATGCTACCGGTGAAGAAGTTTTAGCGAAGCTCGTTGGCAAACATGAGATCGTAGGTAAAATATTGGATTACCGCGAACTCGTTAAATTGAAAAACACCTACGTGGATACCTTACCTGAATTGGTTAATTCTCAAACCAACAGAATTCATACTTCTTACAATCAGGTAGTAGCGGTAACCGGACGACTGAGTTCCGATAATCCGAATCTGCAAAATATACCGATCAGAACCGAGAGAGGCAGAGAGATTAGAAAGGCATTCGTTGCCCGTAACGAAAATTATATTTTACTTTCTGCCGATTATTCTCAGATCGAACTAAGAATTATTGCAGAGCTTAGTAAGGATGAAGGTATGATAGAAGCATTTCAATCCGGACAGGATATTCATAAAGCTACCGCTGCAAAGGTTTACAATATTTCTTTGGAGGAAGTAACATCTGATATGCGTAGGAATGCTAAGATGGTGAATTTTGGAATTATCTATGGAATATCGGCCTTCGGATTATCCGAACGCTTGAATATTCCCCGAAAAGAAGCCGCAAATATTATTGAAAATTATTTTGAAAAATATCCGCGTATCAAAGCGTATATGGATGAAAGTATTGAGCAAGCCCGCGAAAAAGGATATGTTGAAACGATTATGGGTCGTAGAAGATATCTTCGTGATATAAATTCAAGCAATCATACAGTGAGAGGATATGCCGAAAGGAATGCGATCAATTCTCCAATTCAAGGGAGCGCTGCTGATATGTTAAAAATCGCAATGATCAATATTCAAAAAGATTTTATTTCAATGGGAATAAAATCAAAAATGCTTTTGCAGGTGCATGATGAATTGGTATTTGATGTGTTGAAAGAAGAGTTGGACATTGTGAAGCCGATTATTGAAAGCCGCATGAAAAATGCAATTCCCGGTTTATTGATTCCTATGGAAGTGGGAATGGGTGTTGGGAAAAAT
>JBILYL010000024.1:0-16274 GCA_044377775.1 Bacteroidia bacterium | reverse complement strand
TACATTTATTTTATATAAAATATGCCATTACATTGCAACACTTTCCCTGTTTTATTATCAGTAAAAGCAGGAACAATACTCGTTAATTGAAAACCGTTTTGCTCCATAAAATCTAATGTTTGGGGCAGCAACCAGGTTTGATTTTCATATAAGGGAACGAGTGAAATTTCCATTTCTATACCTTTCGCTTTTGCGATTGTTGATTTTGCACCTTTTAATACTTCTTGTTCAAATCCCTGAACATCAATTTTCAGGAAAATATTCTTAGCATTCCCGGTATAGGTTGCCGCGATCTCATCAAGTGGAAAAACATGAACTTTTTCCTTACCAATGATTTTCGATTCAGGAGCCCCTTCGATATGAGAGTCTAGCATATTTAACAAAGTACTGCTCACAGAGTTTGCAGAAATATTAATTTCAATTTCTTCATTTACTGCACCAATAGCACATCTGGGAGCAACTGTCCAATTCTTATATTTCTTGCTTTCCTTTTCGATGATGCTGTGAATGGCAGACAGTGGTTCAAAAGAAACGATCTGATAATCATAACCTGCATCCATAATTCCGGTTGCATATTGTCCCTTGTTGGCGCCAATGTCAAAAACAAGGTCGATTTTATAATGTTCAAAAAGTTTTATCCGTCTCAGGTCTTCGCTGGTAGCTGCATTGTACTTGCGGATCAGAATTCCGAAATTTTGAAATATTTTTTTTGTTGTACGTTCAAAACTATTCATCTCATTAAAAAGTATTAGTCTGCAATATTAATGAATTTTGACTTGTTTTGGGAATTTTAGGGCACTTAAAACCATTTTAAAAACGGATCAATAAACCATTATTTTATTACATTTGTATAGCATGTCGGTCGAAAAATCATATAAAGAAGCGAGTGGATTTTTGAATCAATTTACCAACACCTGTATTTCGATACTAAAGGTACTCTTGCGCTCAAAATTCTTTTTGAAATTACCCGAAGCGGATCAGAAGTCCTGTGTTATTTTAGGAAACGGACCATCATTAAAAACATCCATAAACAACCATGAAACTTTTTTAAAAAGCCATTCGCTTTTTTGTGTAAACAGCTTTGCTATGAGTGAAGCATATACTGAATTTAAACCGCAGCAATATGTTATTCTGGATAACAGCTTTTGGGAAAGTGACGGAAAAATCATTTTGGATACACTTGACGCGTTGAACACAAAAACAACGTGGCCTTTAAAACTATATCTTCCATCAATAGCGGCAGGCAGCAGCAAATTTAATACGCTTGCAAAAAAAAACCCGAACATTCAGATACATTATTACAATTATACGGTATTCAAAGGCTTTACAGGAATTTCAAATTGGTTCTTCAGTAAAAATCTGGGAATGCCACAGTCACAAAATGTTTTGGTAGCCTCCATATTTATTGCAATCAACAGTGGGTTCAAAGAAATTTTCCTTGTGGGGGCAGATCACACATGGCACGAAAACTTGCACGTTGATGAAAAAAATGTCCTGTGCCTGAAAGATGTTCACTTTTATGATAATGAAATAAAAACAAACTATGTTCCCTTTAAAAAAGGGATGGATCTGAAGGAAACATTTAAGGTTCATGAAATTTTTGCAACCTGGTCAAAAACATTTTATGGTTATATCATACTGGAAAAATATGCCGCGTACAAAAAATGCAAGATCTACAACACCAGTGAAGTAACATTTATTGATGCCTTCGAGCGAAAAAAACTATAAATATGAAAGCACTATTTCAGAATCCTTTTACGTATTGGCTTCGCTGGCTATTAAAAAAATGGTCGCTTGAATTGAAATACAGCAAACAACATTTGTTGCTCGAATACATGGCGGAAGTAAGCAACTGCAAATTCAATAACTACAATACCGTATACAAATATGCCCGGCTCAGAGATTCTGAATTGGGTGACTTTAGTTATGTCGCACGCAACTCACAAATTTACAATACCAAAGTCGGCAAATTTACTTGTATAGGCCCGAATGTAAATACAGGAATGGGCGCGCACCCTTCCTCCGAATTTGTTTCCACACACCCACTCTTCTATTCCACCTTAGGTCAATCATCCGGATTGGTGATCGTAGAAAAAAATTTATTTGAAGAATTCCCAACAACAGAAATAGGAAATGATGTTTGGATTGGAAACAATGCGATCATTAAGTATGGAGTGAAGATCGGTGATGGCGCCATTATTGGCGCAGGAGCAGTTGTTACAAAAGATGTAGAACCTTATAGTATTGTTGGAGGTGTTCCTGCGAAAATTATTAAATATCGTTTTACTGAAGAGCAGATCGGATTTCTGAACGAATTCAAGTGGTGGGATAAAGATCTGGAATGGTTAAAAGAAAATAAAAAGCAATTTCAGAACATAGGAGAATTTATTGCGCAACAGCCGCATAAATAACCAACACTATTTCAATAGTAATTCAGCCAATTTAAAATCGATCTCATGATCGATATCTACGGATCGGTCCGTTGGCATTATATAAGCAATTGTTTTTTCGTGAATAAATCCTTTATAGATTTCTAACGCTTCTGATTTAGAAATATAGAGTGCACCATTCAAACGGAAGTTCACAGGTAATTGCTGACGGTTTTTCCCTTTAACTTCTTCACGGATAAAGTTTTTCATCGAACCATCAGCGGGCAAAATATTTGTCCATAATGGATGGTGCTCCGACTCGCAGACAGAAACGACAGCAGCCACATTCTTTTCTTTCATTAAAGAAATTGCCTGATCAATATCCGTTGATGTCCGCAGAGGAGATGTAGGTTGTAAAACAACAATCAGATCAAAAAAAACGTGTTGTTGTTTATAAAAGTTGATGGCATGAAAAACAACGTCCATGGTTGAAGCAACATCCGTTGCAAGTTCATTGGGACGTATAAAAGGAACAGTTGCACCATATTTTTTTCCAACAGATGCAATTTCTTCATCATCGGTACTAACAATAACAGTTCCCTTGAATATTGAATTTACGGCAGCCTCAATAGAATAGGCGATCAATGGCTTATTTCCAAGCAAACGAATATTTTTACCGGGCAAGCCTTTGCTTCCACCACGTGCAGGAATAATGTATAAAATTTCCATTAAAAATGAATGTGTTTAACGTCTTCTTGAGCTTTGTAAAAATCATCAATTCGTCCGATATCCAACCAGTACCCGAGAATAGGATAAGACGACAGTTTTTTCTTTTTTGCGATAACCGCTTCCATAAAATGTGTCGCATCAAATGGCTGCTCCGCTGGTATAAGATCGATCAACTCCTTTTTAAACAAATAGATTCCTGCATTTGAATAATAAGTATAGCGCGGTTTTTCATGAAAAGAAAGTACTTCATTATTTTCGTTGATATCCATAACAGCATACGGAATATCAATTTTATAAGGAATTGTAGCCACTTGCATATCAGAATTCGATTCAATAAATTTCCGGTAGAAATCATGAAAATCAATATTGGTAAGCAAATCCGAGTTCATCAAAAGAACGGTATCGTTTTTAAATTCCTTTACCAATTTTACGGAGCCGATAGTCCCCAGAGGATTTTCTTCTTTGATAAAATCTAGTGTAACGTCATCAACAGGATGATTATTCAATCCATCAATAATTTGTTCTGCTTTATGTCCGACAGAAATATGGAACTGATTCACACCATAATTGGCTAGACGCTCAACATTTCTATAGATGATCGGTTTGCCGCCAATTTCAAGCATGGGCTTAGGAACATTATCTGTAAGAGGTTTCAACCGTTCTCCCTTTCCACCTGCCATCAAAATTGCATCAACAGGAATAATCGAACGAAGTTTTTCAAGGTCAATCACACGGATGATATTTCTGGCAGCATTTACCTCCGGAACAAAACGAATACCGAGCGATTTATATTGAATTACTTTTTCAAAGTTATCTTCACCGGCAATGAAACATTTGCTGTTTGGATTTAAAAATGTAGTTACCAAGGACTCGATGGTCGCTCCTTTTAGTAAACCACGTCTGATATCTCCATCGGTCAGGGAACCGATTAATTGATTGTTTTCATTTACAACAAATACAGCAATATTAGGAATTGCGATCTCGTTGATCAGCTCTAAAACTTCACGGGCTGTTCCGCTGGAAGGAAGAATATATTTTTTTATATCGATCATATTATTCGTTGAGGATTACCAATCACTTTTGTATTATCATCAATGTCTTTAATAACAACGGTGCCGGCACCAACTATCACATTCTTCCCTATCGTTACGCCTTGTTTTACAACAGCGCCTGCTCCAATAAAACTACCTTCACCGACACTTACATTGCCGCATAAAATTGCACCGGGTGCAATGTGCACGTAATCATTTATAACGCATTCGTGTTCGATGACGCAAGCCGTATTACAAATTACTCCGTTACCAATTTTTACCAGTGGATTGATCACCACACGGGGAGCAAACATATTTCCTGTTCCCGAATTCATGCTTCTGCTGATGATTGCTGTTTTATGCAATGCATTTTCAGGCAGACCTAAGACAGGAATTAATTTTTCAGAAATACGTTTACGAAGTATATTGTCGCCAATACTTACAAAATAAGAATAATTTTTTAAGAGTTCAATCACCGCTTCATCCGCTTCATCACCCAACCATTTCAATGCGTATGGATTTTCGTTCTTCTCTACTTTTTCCGTATAAGCGCTGACAATCTGCCCTTGAGAAAAAAAGATCTCAAAAGCAACGTAAGCATGTCCGGAATATCCAATTAAAGCTATGTTTTTCATTTTAAAAATTTCTTCAGAATTTCAATAACCTTGTCTGCAGAATTTCCGTCACCATAAATATTGTTTTTATTTAAACGGGGGCGGTCTTTTATTTGATGAATTAAATCAAGGATATATTCAGTCTTAATGCTGCAATGCATGACATTTTCACCAATTTCTCTTTCCTCCTGCCGACTACCTAAATTAATTACATATTTCCCAAAAGATGCCGCTTCAATGATTCCGCTGGAAGAATTACCAATCATAAACTCACAATGTTCTATTGCAGAAAAATAACCTTGAGTTCCCAACGATTCAACAGTAAAAACATTATCCTTATTTGCTGCAAAGGAAAGCAGTCTTTCTCTTACAAGATTCCCCATCGTATCAGCATTGGGCATTGTAATCAAAATTTGTTTATCTATCGTATTTAATGCAGTAATTAATTCGTTTACATATTCTTCATTTTTTTCATAATCAACTGTCTCCGGATGAAAGGTCACTAAAACAGGATTATTCAATTCTATTCCGAATTTCTCTTTGAATTCAGCTACATTCAATAGTTTTATGTCTTTCAGATTATCAAGACTCAATGCACCGACATTATAAACTCCGGTTTTCGAATTCAGAATTTGCTCCACCCGTCTTGCATTTTTTTCGGTTGATGTAAAATGTATTTTCGACATACAAGTAATTGAATGCCGGAGAGAATTATCAATTGCACCCAACGTTGTTTCTCCTCCATGTAAATGAGCAACAGTAATATTAAATGGAATTGACGCACTAACAGCCGCGAACATTTCGTACCTATCGCCAAGGCAAAGAATCAAATCGATTTGTTTTTTTTCAATTGCCCAAAAGTGAGAAAACTTTTGAATGGTAATCCCCATTGCATTTGAAATATCTTCAGCACGATCCCCTTCCGGTAACGTTTCAATTTTATTATATATTTCAAATCCGTCTGATACAATTTGATTGATTGTCCGACCATATTTTTCGGAAAGATGAGTTCCAAATGCAACAATCTTCAAATTAAAAAAAGTGTCTGCCTTCAGTTTTTTTAAAAGCGGAAGATAAATACCATAATCAGCACGGGAACTTGACAGCACAACTATATTCATTCCAGATCCTCCCAACTTAATTTATGCTCCGCCTCCAGGGCTTTATTTAATTTCTTACCCAGTACGTTTTTCATTTCCATTGGTGAGATACCATCTCCCGGGCGTTTCATGCTCAGATCTTTTTCATTTATCACTGCTCCCTTTGAAAGCGCATGTGACAGATGAATACTTTTTCTGGCCACCAACATATTTTTTTGTTCCGTCTCGGTGGGTTGTTTATCCCACTTACCCAGTGCGTTTTCTACATTGCGGATTGCTGTCACCATCGCCTTTAATTCAGCAGGTTCTAATGAAGCCTTATGATCAGGACCGGGCAATGATTTATCTAATGTGAAATGTTTTTCGATGATGGTCGCACCCATTGCAACAGCTGCAATCGCAACCTCAATGCCTAATGTGTGATCAGAATATCCGACCGGAACGTTCAGTTGTTTTTGAATGGTCAACATCGCCCGGAGATTCACGTCCTGCATTGCAGTCGGATAATCGGTCGTGCAATGTAAAACGGAAATATCATTTCTATTAGTCCCAGAATTTATCAGAACAGTCATCGCATCTTCAATTTCCGACATCACACACATCCCGGTTGAAATGATGACATACCTCTTTAAAGATCCGATCTTTTCAAGATAAGGAAGATTGGTGATCTCTCCGGAAGGGATTTTAAAAAGTTGGATATTCAGAGAATTTAAAAGATCGATACTTTCCAGATCGAAAGCTGTTGAAAGGAATTTTATATTTTTTTGCTTGCAATACGCAACAAGTTCATGATGCTGCTCTTCCGACAGTTCGAGTTTTTTCAACATCTCGAACTGGGAATCTGAATTTGTATTTTGTGTTTGATATGCCGCTTTTTTTGCAAGCACACTTACTAACTTTTCTGTTTTGAATGTCTGGAATTTAACATAGTCAGCACCGGAATCTGCCGCAGCATCAACAAGCTGCTTTGCCATATCCATGTTCCCATTATGGTTCACTCCCGCTTCGGCTATGATCAGTACGTTCTTCATCTTAGATTCTTACACTGCTTGGAATATTCACTAATCTGTTTTCTATCAGTTCTGAATTATCTAAATTACCATGCATCGCATCTTTGAACATGATCAATTTATTCATCAACCGCCAAACAGGACGGGTCATTACACCATTATCATTTGTGTACTGCAAAAATTCATCGCGGGTGTTTTTATCTTTTAATAAGATCGCACACAACCAATAATTGGATCTTGAATGTTCCGGTTCATTCACAAATTGAATATCCGTTCCTGCAAAATGTGATTGATACAAGGCAGCTAATTCACGTTTACTTTTCAGAAAACCATCCAGTTGTTCGAGTTGGGCAACCATCAGTGCAGCATTGATATTGGGCATTCTGTAATTGTATCCGATCTCTTCATGCACAAAATCCCATCGGTGTGGGACTTTTGCTTGTGTGGTTAAATATTTCGCTCTTTTTGCAAGTGCTTCATCGTTGGTCACAATTGCTCCTCCACCTCCGGAAGTAATTGTTTTATTACCGTTAAAACTGAAGGTTCCTACTTTTCCGAATGTTCCGGTATGCTTGTTTTTATAACAACTTCCGATCGATTCTGCTGCATCTTCTATCAATGAAATATTGTAGTAATCGCAGATCGTTGCCAATTCATCGATCCTGCAAGGATGCCCGAATGTATGCATGGGAATAACGGCAGCAATCTTCTGACCGGTCGTTTTATGATAGGAATATCCATCTGATTTTTTTTCAGCGAATTCCGTTAAATAAGATTTTAATTTATCAGGACTTAAGCCCAACGTATCGAGATCAACATCTACAAAAAGATGTGATGCGCCAATGTATGCGATGGCATTGCAGGTGGCAATAAAACTCAAGGCCTGTGTGATAACGATATCATTCTTCTGCACTCCTCCAACGATCATCGCCATGTGTAAAGCGGCTGTTCCGTTCACACAGGCTACAGCATATTTAGCTCCGGTATAAGCTGCCAACTGCTTTTCGAAATCATCTACATACCTCCCTACTGAGGAAACAAAAGTGGAATCAATACAATCGATCAGATATTTTTTTTCGTTCCCTTTAAAACGCGGTTCGTGCAGAGGAATAAATTCTTGAGAAGGGAATTGAGATTTTATATAATCAAGCGTTTGCTTATACATTGTATATATCAGCTTTGTAATTTTTTAAATTTTCAGGATTGCGGAACCATTCAATTGTTTGTTTTAGTCCTTCATTTAATCCAATGTTGTGCTTCCAATCCGTAAGTGATTTTATTTTATCGGCTGAACCCAACAAGCGTTCTACTTCACTTTTTTCAGGACGCAGACGAACATCATCGGAGATGATCTTTGCATCCGGATTTATCAGATCAATTATTGTTTGCGCCAGATCCTGAATGGAGATCTCCTGCTCTGTAGCAATATTGATCTCTTCTCCGATTGTTTTATCCGATTTAGCGATTGCAACAAAAGCACTGGCCGTATCTTTTACAAATAAAAGATCACGTGTCGGATGCAGAGAACCTAACTTAATTTCTGTTTTCCCGGCTAACAGCTGCGTGATAATGGTTGGAATCACCGCTCTCGCACTTTGTCTCGGTCCAAATGTGTTGAAGGGACGAACAATTGTCACCGGTAAATTAAAGCTTTTGTAAAACGATTCGGCCATTGCATCTGCTCCGATTTTGGAAGCAGAATACGGTGACTGTCCTTGTTTCGGATGCTTTTCATCAATCGGGACATAACGTGCTGTTCCATATACTTCAGAGGTAGATGTTACTAAAACCTTACTGATATTATAATCACGTGCCGCTTGCAACACATTTAATGTTCCTTTGATATTGGTATCGACATAACTGTCGGGAGAATGATAACTGTAAGGGATGGCGATTAAGGCCGCCAGATGATAAATTTCCTCAACACCTTTCACTGCGGTGCGCACTCCATTCGGATCACGCACATCACCAGCAAAGATCTCAATATTATTAAGTTTCTCTTTCGGAAGTGTGTCCAGCCAGCCCCAGGAATTAAAGGAATTATAATACACAAAAGCTTTTACTTTATGTCCTTCTTCCAACAAACGTTCAACTAAATGACTTCCAATAAATCCATCAGCTCCGGTTACTAAAACTGTTTTCATAAATTCATGTTGATTAATACACAAATTTATGATTTTTTATGATATTCTATATAGGTTTATCCCGATTTCAGAAAGTATTCAGGGGAATGTCAAGCTTTGTAAAATACTGCATGTATACAATATTTAATTTATCTTTGCCGGCACCATGGGAATAATTGAATCTCAAGCTACTAAAAATGTAATTTACTCTTATTTGGGTGCCGGACTTGGTTTCCTGACGGTGATCTGGATGCCCTACCTAATGAGTACGGATGCAAACGGACTTATTCGGATTCTCATATCGGTTTCAGCACTGATGGCACAATTTGCGAATCTGGGTTTTTCATCTGTTACCATTCGTTTATTCCCTTATTTCAGAAACAAGGAAAAGGGACATCACGGTTTTTTATTTTACGGAATAATCATCTCCCTTGCAGGCTTTTTAATTTGCTGGCTTGTATTTTTTCTTTTTAAACAACAGATCATCGCGCAAAACATTGAAAAGTCGATGTTATTGGTCGACTATTTGTTTTACCTGATGCCACTCACTTTTTTCACACTGTTTTTCGGACTGTTCGACAATTATCTTCGTGCCTGCTACAGCTCCGTAATGGGCTCTTTTGCAAAAGAATTTATTCAGCGCATACTGATCCTGATTTTGCTGGTGCTTTTCTTTTTTAAACTCATCGACTTTCCTGTTTTTATGCTTTTGTATGTTGTAGCCACTTGTTTTCCAACAGGACTATTACTTTATAAGATCATTCAATTAAAAGAATGGCATGTAAAACCGGTCAGAGGGTTTATGACAAAAAAACTAAGAACGGAAATCCTGCACCTGAGTTTTTATTCCATACTTTCCGGAAGTGCCGGAGCACTGATCGCAAGTATCGACACGATCATGGTAAACGACATGCTGGGTTTGAACAAAACAGGTGTTTACGGAATTGCCTTTTATTTCGGCACGATCATCATGATTCCTGCACGCTCCTTGTACCGTATTGCTTCGAGTATCGTTGCTGAGTCGTTCAAAAAAGGTGACATGAAAACGATCCATTCACTTTACAACAAATCGTGTAACAACCAACTAACGATCGGCTTGCTTTTATTCATCGGTATCTGGAGCAATATTGATAATATTATGGCATTATTACCATTGGAATATGCGGAAGGTAGAAATGTTATATTATTTATAAGTGCAGGCTATCTGATCGATATGGCCACAGGAATCAATTCAATCATTATGCAAACTTCAAAATTTTACAAATACGATGGTTATTTCATGATCCTTATTTTATTAACGACCATCCTTACAAACTACCTCTTAATTCCAAAATTCGGCATCATCGGATCTGCAATTGCAACCGCTATAACCATTGCATCATACAACATTATGAGATGGCTATTTATTTATTTTAAATATACCATGCAGCCATACGACTCAAACACACTGAAAATAATTGCGATAGCTGCAGTTGCCTTTATTCCAGGCTATTTGCTGCCCCATTTGGGTAATTTAATTGTCGACATCGCTATCAGAAGCAGTATGATCAGCAGTATTTTCATCTTCTTGATCTTAAAAACAGAAGCTACTCCGGAGATCAATAATAAGATCAGGAAAAATCTAAAACGGTTTTCAATAAACCTTTAAACAAAAAAACGCCAGGATTAACCCTGGCGTTTTTTGTTTTTTATATATGAATTATTATTCTTTCTTTTTCCAAGCCATAAACAAGGAAACTCCGATAAATAAGAACAGCACCAAGCAGCTAATCAATGATATCTTTTCACCCAAATAATATTTCTGAGGCTCGAATTTAAATTCGATCGTGTGCTTTCCAGCAGGAACGCGCATAGCACGCAACACCCAGTCGGCACTAAAATAAGGCTTTTGCTCTCCGTCAATATAAGCATTCCAATCCTTGTAATAGATCTCTGAAAACACAGCCAACTGTTCTGCAGCGGTATTTGATTCATACGTTAAGTGATTGGCTTTGTAGTTTACCAGTTTGATGATTGCTGCCGGATCAGGTTTAGAATTGAAGCCTTCCAGTTGCGATTGATAACGCTCATCCACCACAACTGTTGTTGCCGTATTTATTTCGCCTACCATTTTTAATTCTTCGTCCGCATTCTTCACCATCTTCACTTCGTTCACAAACCAAGCGTTGCCAAGTGCATATCTGTTTTGCAAAGGAGCAGCTGCCGGATTATAGATCAGGTATTTCATATTGAGCATATTCAAAACACCTTGCTGAGCAAAAGATGCACGGATTGCTGAATCTGTCGGATTAGCGCTTAACGTAGCAATTAAACTTTGCATTTCTTTACCGATATGGGCTTCAATTAATTCCTGGTAGCGTCTTAATTTCGCGGCATGATAACCACCGATCGATTTGTGATAGTAAGATGCACGTGCACTGTTAAATGGACCATTCGCCTGATCGGTAATATCCAATACTCTGTAATTCGGATCTTTATCTTCTAACACAGCTTTGTCAGCTTCTGTTATCGGGAATGGATTTACTGCTTCTTTTTTTCCTGTGAATTTTTTATCATTCAGATATGTTTTATCAACCATGGCTAAGTCAAACAAAATCAGAATTCCTAAAACAGGAATCAAAATGAATTTATTTATTTTAGACTTCACAAATAACCACACAAATACTGCAGCAACGGAAATAAACAAGAAACTGCGGATCGCCTCTGACTTAAAAAGTGCGACACGCGCAATCTCGACATTGTCTAAAAACTTCTGTGCGATTTCCGGTCCGTTGCTTTTGGCAATCTGGTCATAATACTGCTGATCCTGGATCCATGTAAAATCGGTTAATGTTGTTGGCATCAGATAATACAACAAGGATAAGCCACCAGTGAATGCGAATGAAACAATGAAGGCATTTTGAAAACTGATCTCTTTTCCACCAAAGAATAACTTAAATTTCTGTTTAAAGATATCCGGTGTTTTCAGGATCTTATCAACTGCTAAAATTGCAAGCAATGGAATACACAGTTCAGCAATTACTAAGATCATTGTTACAGCCCTGAACTTATTATATCCGGGAAAATAATCAAGGAATAAACTGGTCAGCCACATCATATTGTGTCCCCATGCAAGCATGACCGACAGAATAGTTGCACCAAGCAACGCCCATTTTATTCTTCCCTGAATGATAAATAAGCCGAGCACGAATAAAAACACGATGATCGCTCCTGCATAAGGAGAATCCGTAAAAGGCTGATCACCCCAATATTGTCTGAAATTAGCGATGTTCTCGCGCATCTGGGGATCTACATCTTTCAATGCATTTTTATTTTCTCCGATTGCCAGACTGGAAGAACGACCTTTAAATCCGGGGATCATCAGCGTTAATGTTTCTGATTTACCTAAACTCCATTGTGTCGCGTAATCCTTATCCAATCCGGATGTTTGATTTTGTGTACCAGCTTGTTTATCGGTTGTTAATTCAGACGGACCACGAATAGTCGATTTAGAATAATCGTAGGTATTCCAAAGGTTACTCACGTTTACGCCAACCGCTAATATTCCGGCTATTGCGAACACGGCAAATCCTTTTAAAATGTCTTTGTATTGCTTTTGCTTGAAGCGCGCAAACCATTCAAATGCAACATAAATAAACATGAACAGAATAAGATAATAAGCGATCTGAGGGTGATTACAAACCAACTCCAAGGAAAAGAACAAAGCGGTTAATGCTCCGCCTAATAAATATTTTCCTCTGCAAACCAATATCACACCTGCAAAAACTGGTGCCATGTATGCAATTGCAAACGCTTGTGTATTATGACCGGCATCAATAATGAGGAAAAAGAAAGCTGAAAAACCAAAACCGATCGCACCGACAATACTCAACCATTTATCGACTTTCAAAACCAACAACAAAATAAAAAAGCCCAGCATATAAGAGAACACCATATTTGCGGGTGTTGGGAAACCGAACATAAAAAAATTACGGATCGGCACCACTAAATTGGATGGATAAGTAATCGCGATCTGATATGAAGGCATTCCACCGAACATCGAATTTGTCCACAATGGTTCTTCATCATATTTTGCTCTATGATCAATGATCTCTTTCGACATTCCCTTATTCTGAACCATATCGCTTTGAACGATAACCTTCCCTTTCATTAATGGAGTAAAATAGCCGAACGTGAGAACGATAAAAATTACGACTCCGGTAATAATTGGCAGAAGTGATTTAAAGTTGAAGTTTTTCATAGATATGTTTTTATTTCTTTTTGGGAATCCATTTTTAGGGATTAATGCCTGCAAATATAAGTTAAAAGCTATTTCCAAAACGATTTCTTAACCCTTAAAATCTGTTAAAAAATGCTTTTTATACCTATTAATAGGTAAAAAAATCAGCAATTATTATGTATTTTTGCGATTGTAATCCCTATAAATAATATGAAGAACCTGATCAATCCGGCTTATTTGAGCGAAGAGAAAATAAAAGAGGTACGTGCTCAATTCGATTCCGCTATTCCTTGCAAGCATGTTGCTTTGCCCGACTTTTTGCTGAACGATGTTGCAAATACCTTATTTTCGAACTTCCCTAAATTGGAAGCACTTAAAGTAAAACGAAAGAGCATCAATGAAAATAAGTCCGAAGAATATCATCTTGACAGATATCATCCTCAATTCAATGAATTACGTGATTTCCTGAACTCTCCTGAAATGTATGAATGGATGAGCAAAGTAACGGGTATAGAAGGCTTAAGTTCCACTTATGATTCTTTAGGCTCAGGTGTTCACCAAGGCGGACCGGGAAGTTTTGTGGATGTACATGTGGATGTAAATATGAATACAGCGGAAAAACTTCACCGCAGAATCAACCTACTGATCTACTTGAACAAAAACTGGAAAGATGAATATGGCGGAGCATTGGAATTTTGGGACAAAGACGTAAAAAACTGCATGTCGAAAGTGATGCCTTATTTTAATCAGGCTGCAATTATGGTTACCGATGAAACATCTTACCATGGTTATGCAAAAATAAATATCCCGGAAGACGAAAGCAGAAAATCATTTTATTGCTATTACTACACCCCTGCAGGAAAAGATTTTGTATACCGCGATTCACGTTTCAAAACGCGTCCCGATGAAAGTGTTGCAAAAACAGCTATTACAGAGATCAAGGAAACGTTGAAAATAAATGCTAAGAAATTTTTAAAATTCATTGGTGTTACCTCTTTAGATTTCCAGGATAAGAATAAGGACAAGAAATAATTTGAAAATATACCAATTTGGAAATTTGAAAATTATAAATGGAACTACAAAATAAAACAATCTGGATCACAGGAGCATCATCTGGAATAGGTGAAGCATTAGCGCTTGTTGCAGCAAATGAAGGTGCCAAAATTATTTTATCCGCACGGAGAGAAGAGGAATTAATGCGTGTTGCAAAAAATTGCAATATCGATGAAGCTAATTATCTGATTCTGCCTTTAGATCTGGAACACACCGAAAATATTGAAGATAAAGTAAAACAAGTGGTTGCGAAATTTGGTCGCATCGATGTATTGATCAACAACAGCGGAATGGGGCATCGCACCCACGCGTTGAACACGCCTACTGCAATCGATAGAAAAGTGATGGAGATCAATTTTTTTGGAACTATCAACTTAACCAAGGCGGTTGCGAAGATCATGAAAAAACAGCAAAGCGGAAAGCTGGTTGTGGTAACCAGTATCATGGGAAAATATGGAATGCCGCTCTACTCAACATATGCCGCTTCAAAACATGCTTTATACGGCTATTTCGAATCCCTAAGACAAGAATTATACAAAGACAATATTAAAGTTTTGATTGCAAGTCCCGGCTTTATAAATACGGATGTTAGCACAAAATTATTAAGGGAAGATGGCAGCGCTTACGGTATAAAAAGTGAGGCGCAAGAAAAAGGCATGTCTGCTTTGGATTGCGCAAAAGGCATTATCAATGCCGTCAAAAGTAATCGCGATCATAAGTATGTTGGCAAATACGAAATATTTTCAGTTTACGTCAAACATTACTTCCCTGCATTATTTTACAAATTGATGCGCAAAATGACCAAGGAATAATCCTTCCATTAGTGATTTTAATCATCTTTTTTATTGCAAATACTGGCTAACATTGCACTGCAATAAATGTTATTATGTTTGGAATAGAAGTTAATTCTTTTGAAATAAAAAATTTCTTTGTACAAAAAATCGGCAAAAGTACATTTGTATGGAGAGGAATAGAATTCCTTCAAGGACTATCTTACAGCCTTAACTACCTCAGTCATTACCGACTAAAGCTTTTCAAAAAAACATCCATCACCGAGATCAACATTGAATTTGTAAGTTATTGTAATTTAAGATGCATCCTCTGCTCTCTCGATCACGAAAAAACAAAAGTGAGAATGAGCCCGGATACTCTCAAACATTTCTTCGATGATCTGTTAAGCGACAAACGGTTTTCCAGTGTAAAAACAATTCATCTTTACAATGCCGGAGAAGTATTGCTGCATCCCAAATTAAAAGAGATGCTCGCCATCATCAAACAATACAAGACACATGCAAAAAGCAAAGGCCTTCATTTCCCAAAAATAGCTTTGCTGACCAATGCAACAATCCTTGATGAAGAAAATTCGAAAACGATAATCGATTCCGAAGTACTCGATAACATCCGCTTTAGCATGGATGGTGGAAACAAGGAAAAATTTGAAGAGATGCGCCTTCGGGCAAAATGGGATGTTTTTGTAAAAAACATCACCCTCTTTTGTGACTTAAATTCAAAAAGTGTCAAGCCAATCCCAACAGGAATAATTACGTTGGTAGAATATGAAAACAAATTGAATACCAAATGGATGAGTGAGGAATTTAAAAAGCTGTTGGACATGGTAAGTGGCTATGAATTACGTTATGCGCACAACTGGGGTGGTGAAGTTGAAATTGAAGAATTAAAAAACAAGAATAAAAAGGAATATAAAGTTGGTTGCAGTTTACTGATGCATCAGCTCGTACTATTGCCTAATGGTGACGTTACCGTTTGCTGTGCGGATTTAAATTCAAAGGGTGTGATTGGAAATATATTAAAAGAAAAACTCCATTCGATCTATCTGAAACCATTACGTATAGAGATGCTCGGCAAATTTATGAAAGGCAAAAAAAAGGAAATTGAGTTGTGTAAGGATTGTGAAACTTTTTAAAAAAGGATCATTTGTTCGGATCAGGGATATAAAAAAAAGAGGAATGGAAAGAATTGGATCGAAGCGAAATAAACTTACTTTAACTCTTCAAAATCCACATAC
>JBILYL010000201.1:0-5455 GCA_044377775.1 Bacteroidia bacterium | reverse complement strand
TGAGAAGTCACCACGCTTAACGATTGAAAAATTGGAGATCGAAAAGTTGAAAATTAAACTGGGAGATAGTCTCCGGTTTAGTTTTGACATTATTTCCGGAAAATCAAAATCCCAAAAACTGGTGGTTGATTTTGTAATTCATTATCAAAAAAAATCTGCTGAGCTTGTTCCGAAAGTATTTAAATTAAAGGATCTTGATTTAAAAGAAAAACAAAAAGTACATATTTCAAAAGCACATCGTTTTATGGATTTTACAACCCGCAAACATTATCCTGGCAAACATGCTCTTGAAATCATGATAAATGGAAAGTCGTATGGGAAGAAGGAATTTATACTCCAAACTTAATGTACTTTTTTTTAAGTAAAAACCTCCATTTCCAGCTAATATACAAGTGAATCCTTTATTAAGTTAAAATGCAATCTATCCTGGGCGCTGGCGTTGGATAAATCGATATTCTGACATGATGTCCAAGAAGAGCGTTCTAAAGATGTGCAAACTCGTTTACTCATTCAATTATTTTCTTACTTTTATTCACAAAACTTATTCTTTGTGAAATCAAAAGCATTTCAAGTCTCTCAATACTTTGTTTTACTTTCAATCGGGATTGTTTTGTGTGTACTTTTTTTTAATACACTCGATATTGAAAGCTTAAAGAATAAAGTCGTAAACGGAAATTTCTCCTGGTTTTATCTGGTGATGTTCGTTTCTCTTATGGTCTATGTATTCCGAACTCTCCGCTGGCAGATGCTCATCCGATCGATCGGATATGAAACAAAATTTCACAATGCTTTTGCCGCGCTTTCCATCAGTTATTTTGTGAGTTTTGTGGTGCCGCGTTTGGGTGAAGTTACCCGTTGTTTGTCTGTTAAAAAGCAACATAAGATTCCTTTTATGCAATTGTTGGGAACTGTTATTATTGAACGCATTATAGATATACTGAGTTTGCTCATTTTG
Source organism: Bacteroidia bacterium (assembly GCA_044377775.1). Taxonomy (GTDB): domain Bacteria; phylum Bacteroidota; class Bacteroidia; order 2-12-FULL-35-15; family 2-12-FULL-35-15; genus 2-12-FULL-35-15. Next base: position 4,500 of record JBILYL010000201.1, on the reverse strand, counting down.
CTATGCTTCACGCTGATATTACAATTTGATGAGATCATTGAATTTATATCGGCCAATGTTTTTCATCCTTTTTACGAAAAAATAATTTTTAAAATACTCTCCGGAAACACTACCGTTCTATTCTTTCTGATACTTGCTTTTTTTATTGGCACAGGATTGTTTTTTTATTTCAGAAAGTATATCAAAGAGCGTTCGCCAAAACTCGTTGTTAAATTTATTGAAGGTTTGAAAGAAGGTATAATTAGTGTTGCAAAGCTCAAACAAAAAAAACTGTTTGTTCTTTATACTTTTTTGATATGGCTGGGGTATTACCTGATGACCTATTTCTGGTTTTTTGTTTTTGAAGAAACAAGTGTTCTCACATGGGGCGCTTGTTTATCTATTCTGACGATCGGTACGATCGGACGTTCTGTTCCGATTCAGGGAGGTGGAATGGGAGCGTATCATTTTTTGGTGACAAGTGTTGTGGTATTGTATGGATTATCGGAAGGTTGGGGGAAAGATCTGGCAACATTGATCCATGCCGGACAAACATTTTTTACGTTTGCGATGGGCTTGGTTGGTTTGTTGATCTTTTTTATTGCATATTGGAATAACAGAGAACAACGATAAGTTGAGTTGGACTTATAAAAAATCACTTGAATTTCTTCATAATCATTCTTGCTCTTGCATGAAATGCCGCACTAGACTTTGGCAGCTGGTCTTCAACAACAGACTTTAATTCAGGAATTATTTCCGGGTAATCTTTCGCGATATTGGCAATCGTTTGAAGTGCATGAACTTTTACCGCCACTTTTTCGTCTGAAGAAAGCAGAAGATCGAAACAAACTGAGATCAGTGTTCCCTGCATTTTTTTTGGAATTACGTGATCGCTCATTACCATTGCAATATTCCGCTTTATTGTATCCGACCTGTACGTTTTAATATCATCTAGCAATTTAGAAAGGTAGGGGTCAAGAAGTTCCGGATATTTGGCATTTACGGTTGATAAAAGCCAAGATGCACGATCAGGCAAAGGCTTTTTACCATTGTAAAAAATGTCAATCAGTTTTTTGAATTCTGCCGGATCACTACCGATCGCTTTTGCAATACGATCGGTGTTAGCACGTGAATGTTCTTTGGCGAGTTGCAATTCGTAATCCATGATGTAAAATCGAAATACTAAAAAAAATATCATTGCGGGGAACGAATCAATCTTTCTCTTTTTTGAAGCAAATTGCTTCGTTCCACGCAACGACTTTCTAAGATCGTTAATTACAATTGTTTGTTGCTCCGTTATCTTAATTCAGTTCGGGCAATGTATATTTTCTTCCTTTATTTTCCTCTTTCAGATAGTCCATCAATGGAGCAAAATAATCCAACATTGCTTTTGCGCTCAATTCGCTTCCTGTTTTTTCTTTCAATAATTTTCTCCAGTCTGCACTAGCTCCCGGCTTCATCATATCTCCAATGAATTTACCAATTTCCTTGTTCCCGTAATAATTGGTCGCATGCGGATCCTGGTGTAAAATGTTTTTTGAAATATGATCATGAACCTGAAAAAGTAAAACAAACGATAGCGCATAATCATAATATTGTGCCGCATCATTATTGATATGCGTTTTTGTTGCTGCATCGCAAAACTCTTCTCCGCGGATTGATGGAGGAGCAATTCCCTGATATTGTGCCGCTAATTCCCACCAGCGCTTGTTGAATTGATCAGCCGGTAAGTTTTTTGCGTAGATGTCATGTTCAAACATGCTCATAGTTCCTGTGCTGAACGGAATAAAAACGACATAATTCAATGCTTCTTTTAAAAGTGTCTGCATTTCATCTGACTTTGAATTTTTAGGGATCAGATTTAAGTTTTCCATGAATGGTTTTTGCATGGCAGCCATTCCCATTAAACTTCCAAGTGCTTCGTGGTAAGCGCGGTTTGCACCTTCACGCAATAAGTTTGGAACTTCGGGATTGCTGTATGATAAATAATAATAGATATGTCCCAATTCGTGGTGAGATGTCTCGTACCATTCACTGTTTGCTTCTGCGCTCATCAGGCATCGAACATCCTGATCGTAGTTCATGTGCCAGGCAGATGCATGATTGTTCTTTTTATAAGTTGCATCTTTCGGAGCGGGGTAGAGATCAGACTTTTCCCAGAATGATTTAGGTAATTCCGGAAAGCCGATACTCATATAAAAGCGTTCGCCTTGTTTCACGATCCACTCAGCATCTTTTGTTTTTAAAGCACTGTCCAGATTGATTCCTTTTACATCCACTAAGCTTCCCCAGTCTTGTCCCCAACGGTTTGGTAGCCATTGTGCCGGTAATAGATCCGGCACTTCTTTTACACCATATTTTTTAGCATATTCATAACGTGCATACGTATGTAACTCTCTGAATAAAGGATGCAATTCCTTGTTAAATTTCTGCAACATCTCGATCATTTCCTGGGTGGTCATTCCATAATCAGAAACCTGATATTCGAAATAATCTTTATAACCTAAACCCTGAACGGTTTTGTTGCGCAGGTCGCGCAGATTCACTAATCCTGATTTTAATCCTTTACCAACTTCTTTACTGGCTTCCCAGGCTTTCAAGCGTTTTGCCATGTTTGTTTCCTGAGATAATATGCCATCGATGTCGTTTGTGGAAACTGATTTACCATCAATTTTGAAATCGAATCCAAACATGTTTTCTGTTTGTTTTGTTTCCGCTTTGATTCGCTCTTTCACAACATCCTGAATCGTTTCGGGGTTGTTAGCCGCTTTATACATAATGCTGTTCAGCTGTTTGATCTGTATGGGCGTCAGCTTCTCTTTTTGAGCTAAAAAAGTTTTTGCTGTTTCGATATTGTATTTACTTCCGGTGAATTTGGCATATTCTTCCTGCGCAATATTCAAGGCAGTTGCATTGGTGGTATCACCTTCAACAATGTGAGTGTTGGATTTCCAATCGGTTTCATTGGTGATCACACTCAGTTCCTGATATTTTTGATTGTACTCATTTAAGAATGTCTGAACGCTATCCTGTATTGCTTTATTAGCATTTTCATCTTCAGAAGTACTCTTGCTGCCGCAAGAGGATATGAGTATTGAAGCGGATAAGAGAAGAAGTATTTTTTTCATTCGATTTGTTTTTTTAATTTGGGTAACAAATGTACTAAAAACTTATCTTTGTTCTATATGTCAACTCATAAACAAAAGGCAGTTATTGTTGGTCCCGCATTTCCGTTGCGTGGAGGTATTGCTAATTTTAACGAGGCTTTGTGCCGCTCGATGAATGCGGCAAACATCGATACGAAGATCATCTCTTTTTCACTTCAGTATCCCAATTTTCTGTTCCCCGGAAAAACCCAGTTTGATGAAGGAAATGGTCCTTCAGACCTACAGATTGAAACAAAGATCAACTCAGTTAATCCTTTGAGTTGGCTGGCAGTGGCAAGACAGATAAAAAGAGAAAAGCCCGATTTTGTGATTTTCAGATACTGGCTTCCTTTCATGGGACCTTGTTTAGGAACAATTGCTAAACTGATAAAAAGAGGCACAGGAATTAAAGTCATCGCGATCACCGACAATGTGATCCCGCATGAAAAACGTTTCGGAGACAGAGCATTTACCAATTATTTTATAAATCAATGTGATGGTTTCATTGCAATGTCAAAGTCGGTGCTGAATGATCTTACGGAATTCACTTCGACAGATAAAAAATCCTTTCTCCCACATCCGATCTATGATATTTTCGGAGAAAAAGTAAGTAAAGAAGAAGCGTTAAAACATCTTCAGCTGAACAAGGCGGATAAGCATCTTCTTTTTTTTGGGTTCATCCGTAAATACAAAGGTCTTGATCTTTTATTGGAAGCGATGGCAGATGAACGCATAAAAAAAATGAATGTCAAACTTATCGTAGCGGGAGAATATTATGAAGATGCAGCACCCTACAATGAGATCATCCGAAGAAACGGCTTGGAAAAGAATATTATTTTGAAAACGGAATATATCCCATCTGAAGAGGTTCGCTATTATTTTTGTGCATCAGATATGATCACTCAACCTTATCGGACGGCTACTCAGAGCGGTGTGACACAGATCGCATATCATTTTGAAAAACCAATGCTTGTTACCAAAGTTGGCGGTTTGCCCGAAATTGTTCCCCATAATAAAGTAGGATACGTAACCGGAATAGATTCAAAATCCATTGCAGACGCTATCCTCGACTTTTATACAAATAACCGCGAACAACAATATGTAGAAAATACCGTTTCTGAAAAACAACGGTTTTTATGGAGCTCCTTTGTAAAAGGACTACTTGATCTGTACACAAAGATAGCCGCGAAATAGGTGTCGCTTTTTGATCCCCTTTTTATTCCGTTTGTAGTAATAAAAGATTGGTTTGATTTTTGAAATGCCCTCCTTAAATTTTAGTACTTTTGTAATCATTTTTACGTTAATATGCAGGTAAAGAAATTTGTATCTTTTCTTTGTTTTTTCGTTAGAGTAAAAACCAATACTTAATACACAT
>JBILYL010000198.1:0-5465 GCA_044377775.1 Bacteroidia bacterium | reverse complement strand
CCCGACACAGAAAATATATTAATGTCGGAAGTGATCCACCAACTGAACAACCTTACGGACGGCTCAGCTATTGTTGTTACGGATGTAGGGCAGCATCAAATGATCACGTCCCGCTATTACAAATCAAAACTTCCCAATCATTTTGTGACATCGGGTGGATTGGGAACAATGGGATTCGGACTACCGGCTGCTATCGGAGCGAAGGTTGCCTTGCCTCACAAGCAAGTGGTCGCAGTACTTGGTGATGGCGGATTTCAGATGACAATACAGGAACTGGGCACCATCATGCAAAGTAACATCGCTGTCAAGATCCTTGTGCTTAATAATAACTTTTTAGGAATGGTGCGCCAATGGCAACAATTATTTTTCGACAGACGGTACTCCTTCACAGAAATGAAAAATCCTGATTTTATAACCATCGCAAAAGGATATGGCATCCAAGGAAAAAAAATAACGGAACGTAAGGCCCTGATGAATGGATTGACAGAAATGCTGAATAGCGATGAATCGTTTCTGTTAGAAGTAGTGGTCGAGAATGAAGAAAATGTTTTTCCGATGGTTACCACCGGAGCGAGTGTATCAGAAATAATATTAGAATAAATAAAATGAAAAACACATATACCATTTCCATTTTTACGGAAGACAGAATAGGACTTCTGAACAGGATCACGATTATTTTTACACGCAGACATATCAACATCGAAAGCATAACGGCAAGTGTCAGCGAAGTAAAAGGTATCTACAGATATACGATCGTGGTGAATGTCACCAAAGATCTGGTTGAAAAGCTGGTCGGACAAATTGATAAACAGATCGAAGTATTAAAAGCCTTTTATCACCTGGCACCAGAGATCGTCAGCAGAGAAATTGCACTTTATAAAGTTTCAGCTGATGCATTAAAAGAGAACGAACTTTTTACGCGCACAATCAACGAACATCATGCACACATTTTAAGTGTTTCGTCTGAATTTATTGTGGTAGAAAAAACCGGAGAGGAATTGGAGATCAGCCGTTTGTTCAATGAACTTGAAAAGTTCGGAATGCTCGAATTTGCACGAAGCGGCAAAGTAGCGATCACAAAGCCGATGAAAACATTAAGCACTTATTTAAAAGAAATAGAAAATAACAGTACAAAAACAATCAAACACTTTAATAACAATTAAAATTATGGCACAGATAAATTTCGGAGGCGTTTTAGAAAACGTAGTAACACGTGAAGAATTCACTTTAGACATGGCACGTGAAGTATTAAAAACAGAAACCGTGGCAGTGATCGGTTATGGTGTTCAGGGACCGGGACAGTCGTTGAATTTAAAAGACAACGGCATCAACGTGATCATCGGTCAGCGTAAAGGCGGCAAAAGCTGGGACAAAGCAGTAGCGGATGGATGGGTAGAAAACAAAAACCTTTTTGAGATCGAAGAAGCTGTTAAGCGTGCAACCATCGTACAATATTTACTTTCCGATGCCGGACAAATTGCTTCCTGGCCTTTGATAAAACCATATTTAACTGCCGGCAAAGCATTGTATTTTTCTCATGGATTCGGAATCACCTTTCATGAAAAAACAGGCATCATTCCTCCTGCAAATGTGGATGTGATACTTGTTGCACCAAAAGGTTCCGGAACTTCATTGCGAAGATTATTTGTAGAAGGCAAAGGACTGAATTCCAGCTACGCTATCTTTCAGGATGCAACCGGAAAAGCGAAAGACAGAGTATTAGCATTGGGTATCGCTGTGGGATCAGGATATTTATTTGAAACAGATTTTAAGAAAGAGGTGTATTCAGATCTTACAGGTGAGCGTGGAATTTTAATGGGTGCCTTGGCAGGATTATTTGAAGCGCAGTTCAATGTGCTGCGTGAAAACGGACATTCACCTTCTGAAGCATTCAACGAAACAGTTGAAGAGTTAACACAAAGTCTGATGCCGCTGGTTGCAGAAAACGGGATGGATTGGATGTTTGCAAACACATCTGTTACAGCACAAAGAGGTGCATTGGATTGGAAAGGTAAATTCAGAAATGCAACAGCGCCAGTCTTTAAAGAATTATACGAAGCGGTAGCTTCAGGCAAAGAAGCAGAACGGGTGATAGCGGAAGGCAGCAAGCCGGAGTACAGAGATAATTTAGAAAAGGAACTGAAGGAAATAAGAGAATCAGAATTATGGCAAGCGGGAGCTGCTGTCAGAAAATTAAGACCATGATACGACCATTAGAAGCAATAAATACGGCTGCGGAACATTTGAAAGGAGTGGCAACACGAACGCCTTTGCAATTTAATGCTCAGCTGAGTGAAGTATACGGATGCAATGTGTATCTCAAAAGGGAAGACCTGCAAGTAGTTCGTTCCTATAAACTAAGAGGAGCTTATAACAAGATTGTGTCGCTTTCCGAAACAGAAAAACAAAATGGGATCGTGTGCGCGAGTGCCGGAAATCATGCGCAAGGTGTTGCCTATTCCTGCAAAAAATTAAACATCAAAGGCACAATTTTTATGCCGACCACTACTCCATCGCAAAAAATTAATCAGGTGAAACTGTTTGGAAAAGAGCATGTAGACGTGATACTTACGGGTGATACATTTGATGATGCAAACAAGGCGGCAGTAAAATTCTGCATCGAAAAATCGGCTTGCTTCGTACATCCGTTTGATGATGACAAAGTGATAGAAGGACAAGGAACAGTTGCAAAAGAGATTGTAGAGGACTCTGATTTCAGCATCGATTATGTGCTGGTTCCCATCGGAGGAGGCGGATTGGCAGCCGGAATGATCAGTTATTTTGCTCAGGTTGCTCCCGGAACAAAGATCATTGGTGTTGAACCTGAAGGCGCACCTTCTATGTCGGTGTCCATCAAAAAGGGTGTGAATACCGAACTGGACACAATCGATAAATTTGTAGATGGTGCAGCTGTAAAAAAAGTAGGTGATAAAACATTTGAGATCTGTAAAAACAGATTGGCGGAAATTGTTCTGGTGCCGGAAGGAAAAGTGTGTACCACTATATTAAATCTGTATAACCAGCAAGCGATCGTTGTGGAGCCTGCAGGCGCACTCACTATCGCGTCCCTGGATCTGTTAAGCGGACAATTTAAAGGTAAAAATGTTGTGTGTGTTGTAAGTGGGAGCAATAACGATATCATGCGCACGGAAGAGATCAGGGAACGCTCGCTGTTATATGAAGGGATCAAACATTTTTTTGTGATCCGTTTTCCACAACGTGCAGGAGCTTTAAAAGAGTTTGTGTCCAATGTACTTGGTCCGCAAGATGATATTGTTCATTTTGAATATATAAAAAAAAATAACCGTGAAAACGGCCCTGCATTGGTCGGACTGGAGATCAAGAATCCGAAAGATCTGAATCTTCTAAAAAGGAATCTTTTGGAATCGGGATTTCAATTTGAATATTTGAATCATAATAATAATTTATTGCAGTTTTTGGTTTAGCAAAGCAATAAAAAAAATAATATTCAACATTCGCTGGATCGAAGGAAATCAAAACCAGGATAGTTAGCAATAAACGAAACAGTAGTCTGAGTAGTATGGATTGCGTTCGTCCCACTATAAAATAGATCCTTTTAAAGAATGATACGTTGGACAATTTTAAAAGCGAAGGAATCTATTTTTATTTTCAGTTTATATGCTGTAAACAGGAAACCGGAAGAAAATTCTTAATTTAAAAGTTCATTTTTTTTCAGGAGTAACTGCACATATTTCAAACTGTCTTTAAAATAATTGATCTGCAAAAGGTAGGATTCTTCTGAAATATTTTTGGGATCTTCAATTTGCCGTACTTTATTTTTTAGTTCTGTGATCTCGAGCAGATCGATCGAAGCTTTAATTTTATGTGCATACCCTTTCACTAAATTCAAATTTTTTGAAGCAATAGCCTCATCGATATTCTGTATCGTTTCGGTGATCAATTCACAAAACAATTCGAGAAGTTTTAAAACAAACGCCTCATCATGTGATGACTGTTCTCTCAGTCTGGTCAGATCATAAATTGGGTCGATGTGTTTATTTGTAATTGCGATTGGCTCTATTTTGGAAGATTTTTTTATAATCAGTCTCAACATTTTCTGAGCAAGTTCATGCTTATCAAAAGGTTTTGAAATATAGTCATCCATTCCCGCAGCGATACACTTCTCCTTATCACCTATAATTGCATTAGCGGTAAGTGCAATTACAGGAATATTGCTTCTCAGCTTGCTTCTAATGATCTTAGTAGCTGATAATCCATCTATCAATGGCATTTGAAGATCCATCAGAATGATATCATATTCATTATCTAAAAGCAGTTCAATGGCTTCATACCCATTATTCGCAATTGAGACAATCATTCCCAAATTTTCCAATATCACTCTTGCAAGCAACTGATTTGTTTTATTATCCTCTGCCAAAAGCACTGACGTCTCTTTCAATACAGATGTATCAATTATTTTTTCAGCAGCTATAATAGCCGAATTATGGATACCTTTTTTCAATTCAATCTCAAAACTAAAAGCACTTCCTTTTCCTTTTTCAGTTATTACAGTCATATCGCTTTTGAACAACTTCACCAATTGTCTCGAAATAGAAAGTCCTAAACCGGTACCGCCATATTTACGATTGATCGATGAATGTTCCTGCATAAAACTTTCAAAGATCAATTCTTTGTTTTCCTGTTCAATACCGATACCCGTATCCGATACTGTAAATCGGAGCACCTGATTTTCAGCAGATTCGCGGAGCAATTCACAATTTAAATCAACACCACCTTCGTGGGTAAATTTAATAGAGTTACTGATGAGATTGGAAATAATTTGTGCTAGCCTTCCCGGATCAGAAACAAAAAACTCGCTTATATCCGAGTCGATCTGATTTTTAAAAACCAGATTTTTCTCATGTGCTTTCACTTCAAACTGAACCATAATATTTCTGATAAAAGAAAAGAAGTTAAAATTACTTTCTTCCAATTCCAATTTACCAAGATCAATTTTAGAAAAGTCGAGAATATCGTTAATGATCACCAATAGATTTTCAGAAGAAATTTTAATTGCGTCAATGTAATCAGTTTGCTTAGCAGACATTGGCATTTCCTCTAAGAGTCTTGCCATCCCGATAATAGCATTCATCGGAGTTCTGATCTCGTGGCTCATATTTGCAAGAAATATTTCTTTTGAATAAGCCAACTCCTCTGCTTTTTTTCTTGCCACCATCAATTCGATCATTTGTTCTTTTCGTTCGGTAATGTCCAGATGAATACCAATGGATCCATTGACATTATTATTCGCGTCAAAAATGGGTGAGCCGCTGATCAACATCCAAATATTCTCTCCGGATTTATTTTTCAGATTAAGTTCATACGCACTGGAAACACCTTTTTTTCTGAGATCTGTTACATTTCCCAAGGTTTGTTCTTTGCTTCCGGGTGTAAATATAGCAACAGCTGACTTTCCGATCAACTCTTCACTGGTATAACCTGTC